>CAZUSV010000079.1:0-25740 GCA_964622645.1 uncultured Anaerolineales bacterium | reverse complement strand
TTTGTTTTATATTTAAAAATTTTAAATTTTCTTATTATAAGCCCGAAAATAGGGGATTAGGGGGGTGCTCCGCACCCCCGTAACCCCCTATTTGCGGAAGTTCTCGCGAAGTTGACATCGTCGACCTATTTGCAGGTAGAAAAATCAGTTAGAGTATCCGCGTTAGTGTTCGATCCGGGGTGATTTTATGCCTGAACTCTCATCGCTATTCCCTCAAGGGATCTTCCGCTTTATCGGCGGCCGATTGGTCAGGTCGCTGGTCACCTTAGTTTTATTCCAATTGGTTCTGTTTGCCCTTATCCAGGCTGTAAATACTGCCCTTCCACATGATATGCAAGCTTTGGAACTGGCCGTCAGTGGACGAGAAGATCTCAGCGAATTCCAGTCGGGAACGAAAGCACCCCCGCAAGATGTGGCCACGCAAACCGAGATGGCCATCGATGCCGCCGAGATGGGGGTTGAGTTGGAACTTTCACCGGATGTTGGAGTAGGCATCGAGGCTGAGATCGCACTCGACAATGCGGTTGCGATCGACATCGAAATGCCAGCCGACTCAGAGGCACCCTCAGAACCCGAGACGTCTGCGGAGCCAGAAACGCCTGTCGAGGAGCAAAGAGCTGCTTTCGAAGTGTCCTGGTGGGGCGAGTTCATGGGCTGGATGACGGCCTTCTACCGCGGCGATCTGGGAGAATCTTCCAGCTTGGGCAGCACGCCGGTAGTAGATATTCTCAAGGTCACACTGCCTAGAACGCTGCTTCTATTGATCCCCGGGACGATGGGTGGCTTCCTGCTGGGGATGTGGCTGGGCAAGCGCGTCGCCTGGCGGGCGCGCGGCTGGACAGAGTTCGCCGCCACCCTGGGCGGGACGGCTTTCTACACCTCTTTCGCGCCCTGGCTGGCTTTTGTGATGATCAATGTCTTTGGCCTGTACCTGGACTGGTTGCCTCCAGAAAAGTTGATCGATCCTATGAAATGGGTCTGGTTAGATATCCCCGTAAACGATGTGATCAAGAAGATGCTGCTCACCATGGCTTTGGGAACCCTAGCCTATATGGTGGTGGTCTGGGTAACGCGCGAATTTGCCCACCGTAACTGCGTACGCTGGCGCTTGATTGGTGGTGCAGGAATTTTGCTACTAACGATCATTGCCTGGATGCTCAGCGGTCTGGGCGTGCTGGCACTGGACATTCTCAATCACATGGTGCTTCCCGTGTCCACGCTGATCTTGCTGTCTTTTGGCGAAACCATGCTGATCATGAAGACCACTATGTGCGAAGCTGTTGTGTCCCGGCATGTCATTGCGGCGCGCGCCAAGGGTCTCCCGGATGTGCGCGTGCGCGATCGACACGCCGCTCGGGTAGCCATTTTGCCAGTTTTGACCCGCTTCATCGTGCACTTGCCTCTGATCATCATCGGTAGCTTTATCGTCGAGCATTTCTACTTTTGGGATGGCATGGGGCAGGAGCTGATCCGCGCCGCCCTTGATGATGATTTGCCCGTGCTGTTGGGGGTCTTATCCGTGGTTGCCATTGGCATCTTATTGGCGCATACCAGCCTCGATATTCTAACCACCTGGCTCGATCCTCGATTGCGTAGGGTCCGACAGGTGGAAAGTATGCCTGGAGGGACAGAGTAATATGGCACAATCTGGTCCCATTAACCCTCTGCCAATTTATGGATCCGGTCTGCGAGGCTTTATCCAAAGGCGTGCCAAGCGCTGGCGTTTTTGGCTCAGGAATCGCGGCCGGCAATGGAAAGCTTTCTTTGGAAATCCCATTGCGCTGACCGCCTTGGTGATCATTGCCCTTTTTGTTTTGCTGGCGTTATTCCAACCGCTGCTGATGACCAGGGTTTTGCCCGACAAAATTTACAATCCTGAGATGGGATTTGATCCAGACTTCACCCATCCATCACTGCCTTCGGGGAAGCATATCTTTGGCACGGATTACCAGGGACGCGATGTCTTCAGTCAACTGGCCTTTGCAACGCGCACCTCGATTGGTGTAGGTATCGTTTCAGCCCTGGTGGGCACCCTGGTCGCTACCTTTGTGGGGGTGATGGCAGCCTATTTTGAGGGGCTGCTCGATACGATCTTGATGGTGATCAGCGATGTTTTCATTATGCTGCCCCCGGCGGTGGTCCTGTTGATTGTGGGCCTGATCTTCGAGATGACCTGGTACCAGGTAGGCTTGATCTATGGCGTCTTCGCCGGTTTAGGTTCATTTGCCTTGATGATCAAAGTGCAGACCCTGTCGATCAAGAACAAGAATTACACCCAGGCTGCCAGGGTGGCCGGTGGTGGTCACTGGCGCATCATCAGCGTGCATATCCTGCCCAACCTGGCTGCGCTGGTCACCGTCAACATGATGTTCATCGTCACCGGTTCGGTGATGATCGAAGCCATCCTGTCTTATTTCGAGCGCGGCCAACGCTTCAGTTGGGGGTCGATGATCTGGTTCACCATCGACAACTTCCGCGGCGCGGCTGTAGGCTTGCAATGGCACGTACTCCTGGCCCCTGCTATCGCCATCATGCTCTTTTGTGGCTCCTTCTACTTGCTGGCGCGCACCCTGGATGAAGTGGTGAATCCTAAGTTGAGAGAGCCATAAAAGATAGACCGAAAAAAAGGACACCCCTGGGGTGCGTAGCACCCCAGGGGTGTCCTTTTTTCGGCTATTTACAATTTATTGCCACCAATGTCATATCGTCAAATTGCGCCTCTTCCCCCTGATAAGCCTGCAGTTCCTCGATGATCTGGTCACACAATTCTTGTGGAGAATCGCTGTGGTTGGCACAGACCATCTCTCTGAGTCGCGTTTCCCCGAAAAATTCACCATCCGTATCCATGGCTTCGACGATCCCATCTGTGTATAAAAGCAGGGTGCTTCCTTGGGGGATTTCTACGGTTTGCACATCCAGGTCGGGACCTGGGAAGAAACCCAACAGTTGCCCATGGTTCCGTTCCACGGGAGTTTCCTTTCCACAATCATCAACTAAGATGGGGACATGGTGCCCGGCGCGGGCATAGGTAAACTCACAAGTTTTACGGTTCAACACTCCATACAAAGCCGTCACAAACATGCGGGTCTCGTGCAAATGCAGCAGGTGATGATTCACCTGGTTGAGAACATCCTCAGGTGAAGTGGTGTGGTGGGTTTCGGCGCGCACCAAACTGCAATATAGCGCCATGAATATCGCCGCCGGAACGCCTTTGTCGGAGACATCACCAATCGAGATCCCCACATTATCTCCATGCAGCGGGATGAAATCATACAGATCGCCCCCCACAGCCCGGGCCGGCAGCATGCGCGCCCCAAAGTCGAAGCCTTTCAGCGCCAGGTCATTGGGCAGAATCGACTCCTGGATCCTGCGCGCCAGGTCGAGTTCATGATCCAGCTTCTCCTTTTCGACGATCTGGGCCTGGGCGGATTGAAGTTCTCGATAAGCCTGTTCGAGCTGACGGTTTTTCTCCGTCAAGTCGCGGATCATGGAGTTGTCGGAATCGCGCAAACGTAAACTCAGCTCTCGCACCATATCGCAAGCCAGGGCTAGTCGGCGTTCCAGCAGAGCATCGAAATCGACGCGGCTTAATTCCATCATCCTAACGGGGGTCCTGGCACGCACGCTGGCCGTGCGCAGCCCGTCAGGGATCAGCAGACTCATCTCACCAAAAAAATCTCCTGGGCCGCGCTCGTCCAACACGCGTTCATCGGCTGTTTCCAGTGATTTTACGATCTCAACCTTCCCCAGGGTAATGATGTAGAATTCATTGCCGGGCTCTCCCTCTTGAAACAAAATCTGCCCCGGATCGAGGGAGATGGGTTGCAGTGCCTGCGTCAGGAAATCGATCTCGCTGGACGGCAGAGATCTGAACAGGGGCACTAGGGTGATGTCCAACTCGCTCATACGCTTCCTTCTCTTTTAGGGGAATCTCACCTCATGCGCACATTGACATTATACTCACATTTTCTCGCTTTTTTGAATAGCCCTTTCGTTCTCGGCGATGATCCCATCATGGCGTACCAGCACCTGCCGCATCGCCGAAGGGTGCTGCTCCCATAGACGTGTGCTGTCCTGGATATCGGTGAGCAGGAAGGTTATGGTTCCGCTGGGTAGTTCGGGCATGGTGTACGTGTCCCAAATAAGTGCCTTCTTCTCAGGCCACTTCAACCAGCAATGCGAGCGAGTGATTACAGTTCTTCCAAAATGATGCCGAATGCTTCGATGATTTGTGTTACGGTAGGGGTTTCTATAGTTTTATGTTTTTGGGGAGCTTCGATAGGATGAACGTGCCATCCACGTTGGTTGTCGTAATCTATCCCCCATATCCTTTTATCTCCATCAATCAGTGCAAAGGCTTGCGTACCGGTCACCTGGTTGTAGTAAAAAGACAAAAACTTCTCATCGTCGATACGGGCACGCCCATTGACAATCGGCCCTTCAGTGTTTGCAGAAACGCTCTGTATATCCTTGATTTTCGCTAAAGCATCCAAAAATTCTTGGACAAAAGCTGTCACATCCATCAGGGTTTAATGGCCTTATAATGCTGGCTCAAGGTCACAGCTTGTTCCCATTGCCAAAAATCTTGTTCTACTTCCCAAGAATAGGGGTCCTGGTCTAAGGTTCCATCCTTGCATTTCTGAGAAAAAACATCGAAAGACATATTCCACTTACGTTCGAAATTTGAAATCGTTTCATCCAATGATACAAGTTTCATGTCCACATACTCAGAAAGCACTTTCCAGAGTGCGGTTTCTAAATCTGGGGTTTGCGTGGCGCGGGTGAGGAGTTCGCCAAGTCTGGGGGAAATTGCTAGCATTTTTACCTCCAGGATCAAAATCTAAATATAGGATAAATCCGGATGTCTCATTATATCAAAGGGTGACATTGAGTGGGGGCGATACCAGAAGGGTTTCGAAAATCATCCACGCGCTTCGTTCTCAGGAACCCAATCAAAACGCGCCGTCGTCTGCCGCATCAGCGAGGGATGCTGCTCCCAGAGAGGTGTGCAGTCCTGGATATCGGTAAGCAGGAAGGTTATCGTTCCACTGGGTAGTTTGGGCATGCCTTAGTACTTTTGAGATATTAATTAGTACCGAGATAAATAAGGGGTGTACTTAATGATTATTTTGAACCAATCAGCGAGATTGAAATCTCTGCTTAGACAGGAAGTCCGTTCAAACGGACTTGATATTTCAGCAGAAAATTCATTTTCGCTGAATCCGTGAGTGAATTAGAAAAAATTTTCTCATAAACCGCCGCCAGGGACAGCGGCAAGAGGGACTATTAAGCATCACTTTAGAATTTTGCACACTCCTCAGATAAATTGGTGGGGGATGACGTTATTCGTACGCCCTAGCTGGATATTTTCTTGCGCCATCCCCGAATATACTTTCTGTAGAGGAGTAGAGTCACACAAATGCTTTTCTATCCCCAAGCGTTTCGAGGTCTTATTTTTTTACCAGGATCAGGAACTTTGTTTTTTTTGTACTTTATTCCATCCTTAGGAAGGTGTTCTGTGACTTTGTAAATATTTGATACTATTCCACCTTTTTCCTCAATATCTTTTTTCGCCTCATCTATTCCTTTATGCTTGTTTGCTGCCACAGGAACCATAATGGCGTTTCCATCAACCTGATCAGCACGAACTGTGATGAAATCATTATCGGCCTTCCCCAATTTTTCTTGATTGCCTTGTTCACATATTTTCCTAGCTAGTTTTTTAAGATCCTTTTCATCTCCTGGAAGCACATAGAACCAGGCACATGGTTTTTTTGGTTGTTGATCATTCATGGTATTCATCTCCTTTTCGTAAAATAAATCCAGCTGGGGTTATCTTTCTTGTTCATGAATTTTGCAATCTTAAATTCTTTAGCTCAATATTGGCTGGGATTGGTTGGGGAATAGATACAGATGATTTGACTAATACGCGACCCTGCCCATAGCTAAGGGGCATAATTACTGTCTCTTCAGCAATCAGGATCTCGTCGGCTTCATGGTAGTGAGTCATACGAGTATCGTGGTCGGTTATGCGGATTGCATCTTCTACTAAAGCATCGAAACGATCGCAGCACCAGCGAGGGTCATTGAGCCCTTCTTTGCAATGGAAGACCACCCGCAGGAAATTATCAGGGTCTCGATAACCTGCGCTCCAGGCGATCAGGGTCAAATGGGCAGGATCTTTTTCCAATCGATCATTCAAATCACCCCACGCCAGGCTTTTGGGATGGATACGAATTCCTATATTTCTCTTCCATGATTTTTGAAGGAAAGGAACAACTCGTTCGTTATCTGACCCAGCAGCATGAATCCAGGTAACCTCTGGAAACCCCTTCCCCTCTGGGAACCCAGCTAGACTCAATAGTCGATTAGCATGAGCTGGAGCGTATTCCAGGCCGATCTTATTTGAGTGTCCTGGCATTCCCGGTGGAACAAATCCTCCCGTTGCTGCCTGCCGCAAACCTTGAAAAGCTTCTTGAACTAATGCCTCTCGGTCTACAGCATGGACGAAAGCCTTCCTAACATGAGCGTCATCGAAGGGTGGTCTATCAACGAGAAAAATCAAGTAATAAGTCGATGGTTGAGGAATGGGAACGAGCTCATCCTTAAAGACCGCGCGTGCATTGGCAATCGTGCCAGGATCAGCGTTGAACATAGTCATAACAACTACTTCATTGTCAGCATACAAATCCATTGCCTTTTCATAATCATTGATGGCTAAGCATTCAACCCTTTCGACATTGCCAGGAAAGTGGTCATCCATATAGAATGGATTTTTCGAAAGAGTAAAACTCTTCCCTTCATCCCAATCAACCAGATCGTAAGCGCCATTGCAAACAAGTCGCCCAATCTCTGTCCATGGTTGGTTGTCAACCTCCACAGCCCATTTGGGTAGAGGATAGCTTACAGATTGCGTTAAGAGATAGGGGAAATATGCTGTAGGGCTTTCTAATTCGACTTCTAAAGTCAAATCATCAAGCGCAGTAACTCCCACCTGTCCTGGATCATCGATCTTTCCCTCTCCAAAGGCTCTGGCGTTATGAATGGGGTAGAGCAAATGAGCCGCAGGCGAACGTGTCGCTGGGTCCAGGTTTCTCTCCCAGGCGTACTCGAAGTCACTTGCGGTTAGGGGTGTCCCATCACTCCAGCGGAGTCCTTCTCTCAAATAGAAGGTATACCTCCTACCTTCAGCCGCAATTTGCCAGCGCGACGCTGCCGCTGGGAGCACGTTGTGATCCTTGCCAACCCTAACTAAACCTTCGAAGAGCTGCGCGCTCATAAACGCTGAAACATCATCGTTCACTAACCCAGGGTCCAGTGTGGTGGGCTGCTCAATAGCGATCTTCATCACAGCCGACGGCAAGGACCGACCTAGCTCTTTTTCATAACCGATATGCTGCCAATGAGATGAATCTACGCTAAAAATCTCAGCAGCCTTATCGTATTCTCCGGCAACCAAATGAACCAAACCCATGGCATGCTTTGTTTCTGCAACCAGCTTGTCTTGGCCGGATGCCTGCATGATGGTGATAGCTTGCTGGTAATAATTTTCGGCATCTACGTGGGCATAAAGTGTCCGCGCCTGGTGGCCGGCGTAGAGTAAATAATTTTTCGCCTGATCTGGTTTGGCAGCCTCCAGGAAATGCTTCGATAATAGAACTGCTATCTCCCCACTGTGATCCAGGTAGATTTGTTCGAGTGTATCCGCAATCTCCCCATGCAAGATCTGGCGTTCCCTTGCACTCAGTGTGTTGTACAGGAAATTTTGGAATAGTGAATGTGTAAATGTGAAACGCGATATCAACTGGTCGCCGACCTGTACATCGCCAACTTCTCGCACCAAATCGTGACGTTTTTCAAGTTCCTGGGAAAGACTGGACAACAGTTGTCGCTCGCTGATTTCTTGCACCTTGGCGACAACTTGGGCCGTGAATTCTTCGCCCTCCACACAGGCTGCTTTCAGGATCTCTACTGAGGAGTCATCCAATCGGCCGATGCGTTCCTCAATCACTGCTTCTACTCGTGTGGGAAGATATTGCCAATCAAGTTTGTCGCCCTCGATCCAGCGCCCCTGCGCATCCCTTACCAGATCGCCGCGTTCCTGCATCGATCGCAGCAATTCGATGGTGAACAAAGGGTGTCCATCCGTATGCCGAGAGAGTGATGCTCGGAAACTTTCTCCAAGATTATTTAGTTCTGTTTCCAGGAAAGCATCTACAAACCTGCGACCTTCTGGTTCTTCGACTCGGTTTAGATCCACGCTGATATCGCCACGCTGCCGTTTAAATTCATTGATGATTTTTTCCAAGGGATGACGCGTACCATCTCGATAAGGGATGATTTCTTCGGGCCTGTAGGCGCAGACGATCAGGATGCGTTTGCCAGCTAAATGCCTTCCTAAATAGAATAGCAATCCCATCGAAGCGGCATCCATCCATTGCACGTCGTCCAGGATTAACAATAAGGGATATCGATCGGACAAATCAAGCAGCAGGTTTGCGTACTGCTCAAAAAGATAGCTGGGCTCTATTCCATGAGAGATGTATTGTTGTTGGTGCACGATCTCAATTAATTCATTCAACCAGGGCGTATCAACGTCTGTAGCCAACTGGGCACGAGCAATTAGATCCACGCCACGCAGGAACCTATTTAAAAGGTGGGGAGCACTATCTAATAGAACTTGAACCACCTCAGGGAGTGCCGACCACATCTGATTGGCATGACGGGTAGTAATTCGACCTGCCTTCCAGCGTGCTTCGACATCCCCCGTCAGCATACACAAGATTTCTCTAAATGGTAGATATGGGTCGCTTGTGCCGGCAAAAGCGTTGCAATTTCCAACTGTGACCATCAAATCAGGGTAGGCTTCTATTGCCAGTCTGGAATATTCGTTTAAAAGAGCTGTCTTGCCTCGACCTGCGTCACCAGTTACGAGAGCCACTCCACCTCGATACGCCATTGCCTCATCCATAAAGTCGCCCAACCGGGCGAGTTCTGCCCTACGCTCGACAAAAATTGGTTGTTCTGGTTCTTCTTGTTCAGGATCAAGGAAAGCGGGAAGTTGAGCTTCAGGAATCGAGATATCCGCTAATGATTTGAGGGGTGGAAATTGGTCGGTCAGTCCCGAACCCAAGAGTTGAAAGACATGTTCAGGTTGTTTGAGGCCTTTCAACCTGTGTTCTCCGAGATCGAGCAGGTGAGTCTCTGCAGAGATTTCATTGCGAACTAAATCACGAGTTCGCTGCGAGAGCAGGGTCTGCCCACCATAGGCAATGCCTCGCAGACGTGCGCAGCGAACGACATCTGAGCCGTAGTAGTCGCCGTCGCGATACTCTCCTTTGCCAGTGTGAATCCCCATGCGCACCCGGATCGGATTCGGAGTGGGCCAGGATTCGGCGTGCAATCCCTGTTGAATGGCAAGCCCAGTATTCACAGCATCTATGGCGTGCTCGAAAACGACGAAACGGCTGTCGCCCTCACCGCGCGGCCGGACAAGGAAACCATTATGCTTCTTCGCAAGCGAATCTATCAATTCATCGTGTCGCTCCATCGCCTGACGCATGGCAGATGGAAACTGTTCCCAAATGGGTGTGCTGTCCTCGACATCCGTGAAGAGGAAGGTTACGGTTCCGCTGGGTAGTTCAGGCATGTAAAATTCCTTACGAACTCGATTTTCATCCTACAATTCCTAGCTACCTCCTTGCTATTCCTGGTGCAAAATCAAAATATATCTTCGGGAAAGGTGACTGTCATCTCATACACGAAACGAGCTGTCCTTGAGAAAATTTGAGATGACAGTCACCTGACTCTCTCAATGTTGTCCCAAGAAAGCGTCTGAAAAGTAAACACTACCAGCCAGACCCCAGGGATTTTGTCCATCATTCAGTTCAAAAAGGTGTTTCGCAGCCTGTTGTTTCAGTGGCTAAAGCATTCTTCTGGAAATCCCTGGGGTCTTTTCAGACAGTTTCTAAGATTTAGCACCAGGTCTCACCATCACATCCAAACAAGCCTATTCCTCACACGCTCCTATGCGATACAAATCGCGCTCCTCGCAGGTCAACTCGCGCACGTAACGGTTGTCATCGATCCACTCCATGAGTTCCTCCAGAGTTGGAATCTCCAAGTCCCATTGGATGATGCTGTTGTTCACGGCAGTCAGTCCTGTGCGACCATCAGGGCTGATGGCACTATCCAGCGTCCAGCCAAGATCAGGCGCTCTGAACTTCCGAATTACAGTACCTGTTTTCATATCCCAAATAATCAGCGTACCATCACCTTCACTAGAAAAGAGGGCAGTCCCATCAGCACTGATATTCAAACGTGGCTGCGCACCGGTGAGTCCTGCGAAGCGTTGGATCTCATCCCCACTTTCAATATCCCACTGGATCATGGTATCGTTCGTTGCAGCAGTAATCACGGAGCGACCGTCAGGCAAGATCACAACGCCACTGACTGTAAATCTTTCTGGGGTTTCATCTAAATGCCCCTCAAAACGCAGAAGTTGCTTCCCCGACTCCAAATCCCACACCACTGCAATACGATCATTGCCGCCACCTAGGGCTTTTTTGCCATCCGGGGTAATGGCTAAGCTCCACACATCCATCAAATCGCTGTCCAGGTATTGGATGATCTCGCCGGTTTCCAAATCCCATAAGATCAGGTTGCCGTCCAGGCCACCCGAAAGCGCACTGGTACCATCGGGTAGAAAAACCACCTCGATGACCCAGCTTTCATGCCCTTCCATGAGCAGAATTTGCTCCCCGGTATTGATATCCCACAGACGCACACTCTGATCGATTCCGCCTGAGAGCAACCTCTCCCCATCGGGGCTGACAGCTGCTGACCAAATGCCATCCGAGTGCCCTTCGAAAACCTGAACTTGTTCCCCTGTTTCCAAATTCCATAAGCGCAGGGTGTTATCTTCTGAGATCGGGGCGCCGAGTGCCTCGCGCCCCGAACTGGAAACGAAATACTTGCCATCCGGCGAAAATTCCAGCCCAAAGATTTGGGTGCTGTGCCCTTCAAAACGTTGGGTTTCGGCTGCACTGACCAGATCCCACAAGATCAATGAGCCATCGAATGAACTGGATAAAGCCTTACGGCCATCGGCGCTCACGGCAATATCGGTAACTCCCCCATCATGTGAGTCGAAGATGGCAGTTTGCTGGCGGGTCCACAGATCCCACAGGTAGATTGTGCCGTTTCCATAATTCGCGGTAATCGCCCAGCGGCCATCCTGGCTGGTTGTCATCGCAAATACAAAGTCTCCCTCTGCTTCGATGGTATCAATTTGTGTACCTGTTTGCAAGTCCCAGAAGTAGAAATTAGCCGTTTGCGCTGAAACGGTGATGATGGTGCTACCATCCGGGCTGATTTCCAGGTTTTGGTTGTCATTCTTCGGTGTTTCAATGTGCTGGATGACTTCCCCGGTCTGCACATCCCATACGAAAATCTCGTTCAACATATCTTCACCTTCGAAGGCGAAAGCTCCTGAGACAGACACAGCCAAGGCGCCATCGGGTGTAAACGCCACATCCAATATGCCGTTCTGGTGTCCATCGAAACGGAGGATTTCCCCGCCAGTCTTCATATCCCACAGGACCAATTCACTGGGATTAGAAAAGGCCTCCCCTATATAGCCACCTGATAATGCCTTGCTTCCGTCAGGGCTGAAGGCAATGGTATAGACTTGACCTGAATGCCCCACAAGGCGCCGGATTTCCTGACCGGAAGCGACATCCCAGTAGATCACCAGCATATCATCGGCAGCTGAAAGAGCGGCTGAGCCATCGGGGCTGAAGGTGACATCATTGATGATGTCAGTATGTCCTGTGAAGCGGCGGATTTCCGCCCCGGTTCCCAGATCCCATAAGATCAGGGAACCATCTTCGAATCCCAACAGGGCTGAGGCACCATCTGGACTGATATCCACACTCCAGATGGGTCCGATGACCCTTTCGAAGGTATCCGCGATGATGTAGCGCTTTCTTGCGCCCGGAGCGTACGCTGCTTCTAGTAAAATTTGTTGTGCTCGTTCTGGTGGATCGTCGATATCGTTGGCAGCCTGGGCTAGCACAAGGGCGGTGGCAGCATCCAGGTCATTGAGGGCTTCCTGGGCGTTGGCGGCCAAACTCAAGCTATAGGCTTCCAGGGCGGCGCGGGCTTCTTGCTCGGCTTCATCTCTGGCAGCAACTGCCGTGGCTTCCTGATATTGCGCCAATCCCAGGGCAACGGTGGCGGTAGCGGCGTTTTGTCCGGCGATCAGAGCATTATCCTGGGCGATACCCCGCTGGTTGAACGCGAAGATGGACAATATGACTGCGATAATTGTGGCTGCGGCGAATACGCCAACCAAAGCTCGCAAGAAGCGTCGCGAGCGCTGCTCCAGGGCAGCCTCTTTGGCCTGGCGTTCGGCCTCGGCAGCTTGCCGGGCGCGCCGGTCGGCCAGGCTGGCATCCAGGAATTCCTGTTCCAGGGCATTCAATTCATCCCGGTGCTCCCAGGACCACTCCAAAACTTGAGTCAGGCGCGCCCCACGATACAACTCGCTGGGAACCCGCTCAAGACGATCCCATTCCTGTGCTGTCTCGGTCAGGTGGCGGTGCAGGAGCAAGCCCTCGCGATCCTCATTGAGCCACTCGCGCAGGGTGGGCCACTCGCGGATCAGAGCCTCGTGGGCCACCTCGGCAGTCTCCTCGGCAGTGGTGATCAAGCGCGCCTCCACCAGGGTCTGGAGAACCTCCTCGGTGGCGGTACGCGCTTCTAAGGCTTCAGGTACCAATTCCTTCAGCATGACCCGGCGGCGGGTATCTGGTGAGGGCATTCCGCCCTCGTCGGTACCTTCGCCCAATTCCGTCAGGCGCAAGAATAAGTTGCGGGTGATGGCTTGCTCTTCGGGAGACAAGCGCCAATAAACTCGTTCTGCGGTCTTGGCGATGGCGCCTCTGATCCCGCCCGATTCAGTGTAGCCGGTGAAGGTCATCGTGCGGCCCCGACGGCGCTTCCAGGTCTCCAGCAGGGCATGGGAGAGCAGCGGCAGCGCCCCTGGCTCGTCACCGACTTCCTGCAAGAGCATATCCACCAGACCGGGTTCGAACTCCCAATCGCCCTGTCGGGCTGGCTCTTCAATGGCGCGTTGCAGTTCTTCCTGCGTCATCGGGCCAATGAATTCCTGACGGCTGGCCAGAGCTTCGCGCAAGTTGGCGTATTGGGCGCAGTGACCGTAGAAATCTGCCCGCAGCACGATCACCACTACAGTAGATCCCGCATTCTCCGGCGAAGCGGCGGTGAGCAGGTTGTCCACGAAAGCTCTGCGTTCAGTCTCATCCCTGCACAGGGTGAAGACCTCCTCGAATTGATCCACAACGAGAAACAGGTGCGAGGGTGCCTGGGAGCGTGGGTGCATGGGGGAGATTTCTCTCTGGCTCCCCTGCTCCCCTGCTCCGAAACCCAACATGCGACTCACTGCCTGAAGCAACCCTCTTGTATCTTGCAGCATCTCTTCAATCAGAGTGTCTGCATCAAGACCCAGGCTGTCTGCCAGAGCGCTTAGGGGGTGGTCACCGGGCGTGATCACGTGCGTCGGCCAGCCTTCCCTCTCTTTGATAGCTGGAATCAACCCGGCGCGCACCAGGGAAGATTTGCCGCTGCCCGAAGCGCCTACGATCAGCGCCAGGAAACTTTCTTGGTTGCCTTCAGGAGAGATCCCCTCTCGCAGCCGAGAGACGATCTTAGCGGTTAGCAATTCGCGGCCGAAGAACAGACCAGCATCAGCCTCGTCGAAGTGCTGCAGACCTTTGAAGGGCGGCTTCCCCGGGGCAGGGGGTTCCTCGACATCATCTGGAGATTTGAGCGGTGGAAATTCGCTGGGCAGGCCCGTACCGGTCAATTGGAAGACATGCTCGGGCTCCTGCATGCCTTTGAGCGTATGCTCACCCAGATTGATAAACTCGTCCATCTCGGGAAAGGCCTGCATGGCAAGCTCGTAGGTTTTTTTCGAGATCACCGTCTGCCCCCCGTGAGCGATACCCCGCAAGCGGGCGCAGCGATTTACGGCTGTGCCATAGTAATCGCCATCGCGGAATTCCCCTTCGCCAGTGTGCAGGCTCATGCGTACGTACAGCGGAGTCTGTTCCGGCCAGGTTTCGGCGTGCAGGGCGCGCTGGACAGCTGCTGCTGCATTGACCCCATCGATGGCGCGCTCGAAGACTACGAAGCGGCTGTCCCCCTCGCCGCGCGGCCGCACAACATAGCCATTGTGCTGCTGTGCCAGGTTTTCGATGATTTCATCGTGCCGTTTTAGCGCCACGCGCATATCGGCAGGATACTTCTCCCACAGGCGTGTGCTGTCTTGCACGTCGGCGAAGAGGAAGGTTACCGTTCCGCTGGGTAGTTCAGCCATTTGAAATTCCTTACGAACTTGATTTTCATCCTACGATTTCCTGGCTAACTCGTGCTCTTCCTGGCGCAACACCAAAATCCATATTCGGAAAAGGTGACTGTCATCTCATACACGAAACGAGCTGTCCTTGAGAAAATTCTAGATGACAGTCACCTGACTCTCTCAATGTTGTCCTAAGAAAGCGTCTGAAAAGTAAATACTACCAGCCAGACCCCAGGGATTTTGTCCATCATTCAGTTCAAAAAGGTGTTTCGCAGCCTGTTGTTTCAGTGGCTAAAGCATTCTTCTGGAAATCCCTGGGGTCTTTTCAGACAGTTTCTAAGATTTAGCACCAGGTCTCACCATCACATCCAAACAAGCCTATTGCTCACACGCTCCAATACGATATAGATCACGCTCCTCGCAGGTCAGCTGGCGCACGTAACGGTTGGTCTCGATCCACTCCATGAGTTCCTCCAAGGTAGGAATCTCCATATTCCATTGGATGATGCTGTTGTATACGGCAGTAATTCCAATACGGCCATCGGGGCTGAGGGCGCTGTCCAGCGTCCAGCCAATATCTGGCGCTCTGAACACCCGGATGGGCGCGCCGGTTTCCAGATCCCAAAGGATCAGCGTGCCCTCGCCTTCACTGGAGAATAGCGTGCTACCATCAGCGCTGAGATTAAGACGCACTTGCGAGCCGGTGATTCCGATAAATTGCTGGATTTCCTCTCCACTTTCAAGATCCCATTGGCTCATTGTCTTATTCGTCCCAGCGGTAATCGCTGAACGACCGTCGGGGGTGATGGCGATTCCAACGATTGCGCATATCTCATTTCCCGGTTCTGAATGTCCATTGAAACGGAGAAGCTGTTCACCGGTTTCTAAATCCCACACAACCACGACGCAATCATTGCCGGCGCCAAGGGCTTTCTTGTTATCTGGAGTGATCGCCAAACTCCACACGTCCCTCAAGTCGCTGTCCAGGTAGCGGATGATCTCACCCGTTTCCAAATCCCAAAGGATCACATTCCCATCCAGGCCACCCGAGAGGCCCCTTTTCCCATCGGGTGTGAAAACTACCTCGATCACCCAGCTTTCGTGCCCCTCCATCAGCAAGGTTTGCTCCCCACTGGTGATATCCCAAAGTCGAACGGTTTGGTCGATCCCGCTGGAGAGCAAGCGTTTTCCATCAGGGCTGACAGCCACCGACCAGACGCCATCTGTGTGGCCTTCGAAAACCTGGACCTGCTGTCCGGTTTCCAGGTTCCACAAGCGCAGGGTATTATCATCAACAGGAGGCATCCCAGGCACCGCCCTTCCCGAGCTGGAGGCGAAGTGCTGGCCATCCGGGGTAAACTCCAGGCCCATGATGAACGGAGCGGTGTGACCCATAAAACGCAGGGTCTCCGCGGCGCTGACCAGATCCCAAAGGATCAATGAGCCATCTGTAGAGCTTGATAAAGCGCTGCGGCCATCGGGGCTAATGGCTATGCTTTTGATATTACCGACGTGAATATTTAAAAGCGCAACCTGCTGGCGCGTCCACAAATCCCATAACTGCATCGAGCCGTTAAGGCTCCCAAGTATTGCCCAGCGCCCATCCTGGCTGGCTGTCATTGTCCAAACAAAGTCACCTTCTGTTTCCAGGGTGTCGATTTGAGAGCCGGTTTGGATATCCCAGAAATAGAGATCGGCCGTATCCGCAGAAAGCGTGATGATGGTGCCCCCATCGGGGCTGATTTCCATATTCCCATTATCGTGATCTGGGGTTTCGATGCGATGGATGACTTCTCCAGTTCGCATATCCCAGACAAAGATCTCGTTTACGACATCTTCACCCCCGAAGGAAAAGATTCCCGAAACTGAGACAGCTACACTTCCGTCGGGTGTGAAGTCCACTTCCAGTACCCCGTCGGTGTGCCCCTCGAAGCGACGGATTTCCTGACCTGTCGCTAAGTCCCACATGATCAGTTCGCCGGTGTTGTAGTATGAATCGCCGATCCACCCACCAGATATGGCTTTTCCACCATCAGGACTGAAGGCGATGCAATAAACATGACCACCGTGACCTACCAGACGTTGGATTTCTTGCCCGGAGGAAACATCCCAAAGTATCACCAATGTGTCCTCGGATGCTGACAAGGCAGTCAAGCCATCGGGGCTGAAGGCGATATCGTTGATCACCGCAGTGTGCCCCTCGAAGCGACGGATTTCAGCCTCAGTTTCGATGTCCCAAAGAATCAGCGATCCATCTTCGAAGCCCAATAGGGCGGTGGCGCCGTCTGGGCTGATGTCCAAGCCCCAGGCTGATCCCTCTACTCCTTCGAACGTATCTGCAACTAGGTAGCGTGCCCTCGCTCCAGGTGCATAAGCCGCTTCCAGCAAGATTTGCTGCGACCGCGTGGGTGGCTCTTCGAGATCATTGGCCGCTTGGGCCAGCACCAGCGCGGTGGCAGTATCCAGGTCGTTGAGGGCTTCCTGGGCGTTGGCCGCCAGGCTCAGGCTGTAGGCTTCCAGGGCGGCGCGGGCTTCCTGCTCGGCGACAGCTTTTTGCGCTAGCGCTTCTTCTGCAGCAGCGTCGGCTCTTTCAGCCTGGAGTTCGGCTTCACCTTGCGCAGCAACCGCCGTAGCGGCCTGGTATTGCGCCAACCCCTGAGCGACGGTAGCCGTGGCGGCATTTTGTCCAGCCAGCAAGGTGTTGTCTTGGGCAATGCCTTGTTGGTTAAAAGCGAAGATGGACAAAATCACTGCGATCACCGTCGCCATGGCAAACACACCCACCAAAGCTCGCAAGAAGCGACGTGAACGTGCTTCCAGGGCGGCTTCTTTGGCCAGGCGTTCTTCCTCGGCAGCTTGCCGGGCGCGTCGATCAGCCAGGCTGGCATCCAGGAATTCTTGTTCCAGGGCGTTCAACTCATCCCGGTGATCCCAGGACCACTCCAAAACTTGAGTCAGGCGTGCCCCACGATACAACTCGCTGGGAACCCGCTCCAGGCGCTGCCACTCCTGAGCAGTCTCAGTCAGGTGGCGGTGCAGCAGCAAGCCCTCGCGGTCTTCGTTGAGCCACTCGCGCAGGGTAGGCCACTCGCGAATTAGGGCCTCGTGAGCCACTTCGGCAGTTTCCTCGGCAGTCGTGATCAGGCGCGCCTCTACCAGGGTCTGGAGAACTGCCTCGGTGGCGGCACGCGCTTCAGGGGCTTCTTCCGAGCTGGGCAGCAGTTCCGCCAGCATTACCCGGCGACGCGTGTCCGGTGAAGGCATACCCCCCTCATCGGTGCCTTCACCCAATTCGGTCAGTCGCAAGAACAGGTTGCGGGTGATGGCCTGTTCTTCCGGGGATAAGCGCCAATAGACCCGCTCAGCGGTCTTGGCGATGGCGCCTCTGATGCCGCCCGATTCTGCATAGCCGGTAAAGGTCATCACCCGTCCTCGACGGCGCTTCCAGGTTTCCAGCAGGGCGTGGGAGAGTAGGGGAAGTGCTCCCGGCTCATCACCGACTTCCTGCAGAAGCATATCCACCAATCCGGGCTCGAACGCCCAATCACCCTGTCGGGCGGGTTCTTCGATGGCGCGTTGCAGTTCTTCCTGCGTCATCGGGCCGATGAACTCCTGGCTGTTGGCCAGGGCCTCACGCAAATTGGCGTATTGGGCGCAGTGACCGTAGAAATCAGCCCGCAGTACAATCACCACTATGGTGACTGTTGGGCCTCCATTCTCCGGTGATACGCCCGTGAGCAGGTTGTCTACAAACGCTCTGCGCTCAGCCTCATCACGGCAGAGGGTGAAGAGTTCTTCGAATTGGTCAACGACAAGTAGGAGGTGCGTGGGAGTCTGGGTGCTTGGGGGCTGGGGAGAAAATTCTCCCGTGCACCCCAGCTCCCCAGCACCCTCGCTCAATTTGCCATGTACTGCCCGATGCAAACTACCAGAATCCTGCATCATTTCTTCAATCAGAGTATCAGTCTCAAGACCCAGGCTATCGGTTAGCGCTCGCAGCGGATGATCGCCGGGTGTGATCAGTTGCACTCGCCAATCCTGGCCAGCCTTAATAGCGGGGATCAATCCAGCGCGCACCAGGGATGATTTGCCGCTGCCCGAAGCGCCCACGATCAGGGCTAAGAAATTGCCCGGATCACCTTCGGCACGGATAGTCTCATCTGGGGAGATAGCCTCTCGCAGCCGAGAGACGATCTTAGCGGTTAGCAATTCGCGGCCGAAGAACAGACCAGCATCGGCTTCGTCGAAATGTTGCAAGCCTTTGAAGGGTGGCTTACCTGGGGCAGGGGGCTCCTCGACATCGTCTGGTGACTTGAGCGGGGGAAACTCGCTTGGTAGGCCAGCTCCGGTCAACTGAAAGACGTGCTCGGGCTCCTGCATGCCTTTCAACGGATGTTCACCCAGGTCGACGTACTCATCCGCTCTAGAAAGGGCTTCGATGGCAAGCTCATAAGTGACTTTCGAAATCACAGTTTGCCCTCCATGCGCGATACTACGCAGACGGGCGCAGCGGTTGACGGCTGTGCCGTAGTAGTCGCCATCGCGGAATTCCCCTTCGCCGGTATGCAAGCTCATGCGTACGTACAGCGGAGTCTGTTCTGGCCATGGTTCAGCATGCAAGGCTCGCTGGATCACTGCCGCTGCGCTGACGCCGTCGATGGCGCGCTCGAAGACCACGAAGCGGCTATCGCCCTCGCCGCGCGGCCGGACAACGTAGCCATTGTGCTGCTGGGATATGGATTCGATAATTTCGTCATGTCGCTTGAGAGCCTGGCGCATTTCGGCAGGATATTTCTCCCACAGGCGCGTGCTTTCTTGCACGTCGGTGAAAAGAAAGGTTACCGTTCCACTAGGTAGTTGGGACATTATTATGCCTCCTTATGTTCACCGTAATATTTCGACAATATCAACTTCGCGAGAACTCCCGAAAATAGGGGGCTACAACGGTGCTCTGCACCCCTGTAGCCCCCTATTTTCGGGCTTCTTGTCTGAAAGTTGACATTGTCAAGGTGAACACTTTTCATCATTGCTTGCTCCAAGACGCGGGATACCCGCTCCCATACCCATTGACGAGTTTGAGCAATGTCTCAGCTAATGTGGTTAAATCGCACATATTCCACCCCAGATGATCTGGCGGTTCCCATGTTCACAATTGGGAACAATAGTTTGAGCAACGAATGATTGACTGTGATGGTACTCCACCCCACGGAGTCAGGTAATAACAATTTATAGGCGGCTGCTATGAAAATCATTCAAGCGTTTTTCATTATATAACAAAAAATTTAGTTATTGAGGAATCTTATGAGAGTTCTCGTACCCCTCAAATCTAAACATTCTCATAGCAGTTCCAATGAGCTATTTTACTTGACATCTGCCAGTTGTTTCGGTATAATCTGAAAAAACTGAAATGACCGAAACTATCCTTGACCTTAACCCGACTATTACCGAATTCATCGTCCATTGGGGCGAGATGGGCAGCCGCTGGGGCATCAACCGCACGGTGGCTCAGATCCATGCCTTGTTGTATATCTCCCCCAGAGCGCTGACTGCGGAAGAGATCAGTGAGACTCTGACTGTGGCGCGTTCAACGGTCAGTACCGGGCTGCGTGAGTTGCAAAGCTGGGGATTGGTCAAGGTTGTGCATGTGTTTGGCGATCGCAAGGATTATTTCGAGATCATTGGCGATGTCTGGGAGATGTTCCGAGCGGTATTAGATGAGCGCAAACGCCGCGAGCTCGATCCGGCTTTGAGTATGTTACGCGAGGCGGTCACTGAATTCGAAGCCAGTGATCAAGGTGACCCTGCTGTGCATGAAAAAATGATCGAGTTACTTGATTTCTTTGAGACGGCCACGGAACTGTACGAACAGGTTCAGATGCTGCCCACAGAAACGTTGGTTCGAATTGCCAAAAAGAGAGAAACAATTCGCAAGATTTTGAGTTTCGCCACCGGAGCATGACTGCTGGGCTCTTTTTTTGCGATAGAATTTCGGTTTTTACCGAAATAACAGATAATACAGATTTTGAGAATAGTTGATGATCCCTTAATGGCTCTCTAGGAATCGCCGAGGTAGCTCCCAAATCTGGACATTACCACAGGAATTCCTTGAGGTCCCCTTTAATCGTAGAGAAGAAGTGAGTTAATCATGGTAACAAAATTCCAGAACCCAATTCAAGAGTATCTCCAGGAGGTTGAAACCCGCATGCGGGCGCGTTTTAATGGCCATACATCGGGACTGATCAACGTCCTGGATCAGCTTGTCAGCTTGGGTGGCAAGCGAGTCCGGCCAACCTTGACGATCCTGGTTGGAAAAATGCTCGGCGCAAACCTCGATCAGCTGCTCGATCTGGCCGCGGCGATTGAGATGTTGCACACCGCTACGCTCATCCACGATGATCTAGTCGATGACGCCTCCCTGCGACGGGGTGCAAAGACGATCAACGCTTCCTGGCCACCCGCAGCCAGTGTGCTGGCTGGGGATTTAGTATTCGCCATCGCAGCCAATTTAGCCGCTGATACAAAATCTGTCAGCGTAATGGAGCTATTTGCTGAAACCCTGGCAATCATTGTCAACGGGGAGATCACTTATTTATTTGACGATCGCTCTGATTTTGACCAGGAAAAGTATTACCGTTGGATCTATGCCAAAACTGCCTCCATGTTCGAACTGGCCACTGGTGCAGCGGCGCTTCTGAGTTCAGCTGACGAAGAAGAGATTTACTCGGCGCGTGAGTTTGGCAGGCAGATCGGCATGGCTTTCCAGATTGTGGATGATGTGCTTGATTTCACCGGCGCACAGACGGAAATCGGAAAACCTGTTGGCAATGATCTCCGTCAAGGGACGATCACTCTGCCAACCTTGTACTATTATAAAGATTTTCCCGATGACCCAGATATCCTCTCAGTGATCAATCGCAATGGCCATGATGAGCATAGCCTAAACCGACTGATTAGCGCCATTTCTCAAAGCGAAGCCATCGAGAAATCCATCAGAGAGGCCCATCGCTTCGTCGAGCTTGGTCTGGATGCACTATACGAATTACCTGAAGCCCCTGAGCAGCATGCTTTAGCCGATCTGACCAGGTATATTATCGATAGGAAAAGCTGAGGCTCTTCGGGAGAAATACATATGCTGATAGATCATTTTTTACCCCAATATGATTTCAATGAAATTCATCAAGTAAAAATCAACGCCTCTTGCAAGCAAGTCTATCAGGCCATCAAGACTTTGACTCCCTCTGAACTATCACCTTTGGTATTTGCAATGCTAAATATACGTGCCCTTCCGGCTAAATTGATCGGCCGGGGGCCAGGGGGAGAATTTCGAGATAGGCCGTTCCTGGATCAACTCTACGAGGGTGGTTTCATCCCATTGGGGGAGGCGGCTGATCAAGAAATTGTATTCGGCCTGATCGGGCAATTTTGGAAGCTGGATGGAGGGCAGAATCCGCATGTCTCGAGTCCGGAAGAATTTCTGGCCTTCGATGACCCAGATTTTGGCAAGGTTGCGGCTAATCTGGCTGTTGTCCCAGAAAATGGAGTCACACTTTGTAAGACCGAGACGCGTATCGAGGTTCGCCACCCGAAAACAAGGCGTAAATTTGCCCTTTACTGGCGAATGATCTCATTGGGCAGCGGCTGGATCAGGGTTTTGTGGTTGCGAGCGATCAGGCGTAAAGCCGAGAAAGCCCATTTATGATCCGTCTTTGATTGCCCCATTCTCTACTGTACACCGAATAAATTCCTAGCCGACGAACCGCGTTCCTTCTGCAAATTGCCTGTTTTGATTATTTTCGGCTACAAGATACGCCTATTTTTCGTCATCAATTGCATAAGGAACGCGGTTCGTATTAATTGTACGGTAGTAAATTGCCCCATTGTTTAGATCAGGGTCTACTAGAGATTATTCTCGTTCCAAGTGTTTCCCCTTGCAGTACTGCATTGACATTGCCAGCCTGGTAGCCTGAAAAAATGATCACTTCCTGAATGGGAAGCCTTTCAATTAAATCCAGCATTTGCTTGACCTTGCTGGCCATCCCCCCGGTAACATCCGTAGCTGCCGACCCACCTAAGTATTCTGCAACCTGATCCCAATTTTCAGGCCTGATCTGGGGTATCAATTGGGTGCATTGGGGATAATCAGCCCAAACCCCCTCATTGATCCCTGCTAAGCAGACGCGCTGCGGTTTCAGCTCTGCTGCCAGATAAATGAATAGATCTTCCGTGGAGAGGATCGTCCCCCCCAAGGTTTTATCGAAGATCACATCACCATAAACCACTGGCAGTAGTCCGGCTTCCAGGGCATGGCGCAGCGGATCTACGTTCCAGTGGGTCACTTGTCCCCCTGAGGCTGTCACTGCCCCCGAGGGGGGGAACGCTACCGCCGGTAGCCCTTCCTCATGCAATGCCTCCATTACGATGCGGTTGAGTGTCGCGGCCTCATACCAGACCTCAGCGAAGCCATGCCAACCCTGGCTTGAATCCACGCCCTGGCGGGTGCCATATTTCTTGGCCAGCACATGTCCAAAAGAACCCGACCCATGCCCCAATACCAATTTCATACCTTTGTCACCTGCCAAGGCAGAATTTATCTCCCGGGCCAGACGGATGATCACATCCCGCCGCGGCGTGCGGGGAATATTCTTATCGGTGATCAATGAGCCGCCGAGTTTGAGAAACTGGAGATTTGATATTGCAGATTGGATTTTGCTCATGGCACTAATACGAAAATTCGTTAAGACCTAGGGCGAAGCTAATGGCATTATTTACTTCTTGCATACGAGCGGAGGGAAGTATTGTAAGCAGATCCCCAATTCGATTTTTGGGAATAGTTTGAATATTATCAAAGTTGGCCACACATTCGGAACGCAAACCATCCTCAACGGTCAAGCAAACTTCTGATGGGATATTGCGAATTGTAGTTGTGATAGGTGCAATGGTGACATTGGAAAGGACGTCGATTGCTGAGTTGCGCGTCAAGATAAGGACTGGTCGGCGTTTATCAGGGGCTTTAAATGTATACCAGCGTACTTCACCGCGAGTCACACTTCACCCCATGCCTGCTCGTCATTCCAGATATCGAATTCTCCCGGTTCAACGGGGAATTTCCTATAACCTTCCTGGTGTTGTGTTTCCATCTCCTGAATTTTTAATTGTCGTAAGGCCATTTGCAATGCTTCTCTTATAAAAGCTGAACGAGTAGTGTTCAGTTCTTTAATTACTTTGTCGATTTCTATGAGTAAAGGTTCGTCAATTGTCATTTGAATCGTCTTCATCATTTCGCTCCTGAATGTGGATAACAATCCACATTCTAATCCATATTGAATTATAGTTCAAGCTGACACTCTATAGGAATTCCGTGGTAATGCCCATACCCCAAAATCTGGTAGCTACTCCGACGATTCCTATAGAGCTCAAGCTGAACGTGGTGAACTTATATGCAGTATGATGTAAAATACTTCCATTATAAAAAATTATGCTGCTGGAGTGGGGTGCACTTAACTAAGTGTACCCCACTCCAGCACGGATATTTCGTTTCTGGAGCGTGAGATGCCAGCTTTACTCTATTTCTTTATCGCGATCGTAGTGTTCATATTCTTATGGTGGCTGATCAGCCTGATCTTGGGGAAACCGTGGAGTATCAACCATTTTTATTCTCGCATATTTCTGGAAATCCTTTTCGATAACCCAGAGATTCTGACCATGATTGGCATGTTAGAGCGCCTGGGGATCTACAGGCATAATGCCAGGCTCAATGATGCCTCGGATTCCCATGAACTCAAACAAATTGCCAAGATGAAGCGCGTTTTGAAGATCTTGCGCAGCTACAACCGTGATCGTATGAGCACATCTCAACAACTTTCAACCGACATCTTGGATTGGTACATCGCTGACCAGCTGGGCATGGAGCCCTTCCGGCACAACACATACCCGGTGAATCAGATGTTTGGCATCCAATCTGAGTTGCCAAACTTGATGATGACCCTGCACCCATTGAATCACAAGCGTGGGGCGCGTACATATATCAAGCGCCTGAGCAAGTTTGGCATCAAGATCGATCAGGTTCTGGAAGGGCTGCATATTCGTGAAGAAAAGGGCTGTCTGCTGCCAGATTTCACCGTGCGGCATGTCTTGGATGAGATGAAAGCCTTCATCGATCAACCCATAAAAGAGAATCCGCTCTATACTGTTTTCGAAGAGAAAACTGGCGAACTGAAACTCAATTCTGCCAAACGGGAACAGCTCCTGGCTGCTGTAGAAAGGGAAATTGACGCCACAGTATACCCCGCTTATCGTAAACTGATCGATTATTTCGCAGCCCTGGAACCCAAAGCCACTGCGGCTCACGGAGTCTGGGCTTTGCCCGATGGGGATGCATTTTACGCCCAATGCCTGCGCACGGCGACTTCTACAGATCTGACCCCCGAGCAAGTGCATGAAATTGGCTTGAGTGAAGTCACCCGGTTAGAAGGGGAGATGTCTGCTATTTTAGAGAGTTTGGGGTATGATGGTGTGAATCCAACCAAACAGTTAGCTGCTTTCGGGGAAGATGAACGATTCCTGTACCCCAACACAGAAGAGGGCCGGGCGGAGTGCCTGGCTGATTATCAGCGCATCCTTGATGAGATGGACGAATCGATCCCTGAGGTATTCGATATCCGCCCTAAGGCTGGGCTCGAAGTTCAGCGAGTGCCCGAATTCCGTGAAAAGACCATGGCTGGCGCTTATTACCAGCCCTCCGATTTAGGTGGCTCGCGTCCTGGGGTATTCTATGCCAATCTGCGGGATATGAAGGAGACACACAAATTTGGCATGAAGACCCTGGCCTACCATGAAGGCATCCCTGGGCACCACTTCCAGATCGCGATTGCCATGCAGTTGAAGGGAGTGCCATTTTTCCGGCGTATGATTCCGTTTTTTGCTTATGTTGAGGGCTGGGCGATGTATGCTGAAAATCTAGCTCGTGAGTTGGGGGTTTATCAGGATGACCCCTATAGCGAGTTGGGTTTTCTGGATTCGATCCTTTTCAGGGCAGTTCGCCTGGTAGTCGATACAGGCATCCACTACAAACGCTGGACGCGTGAACAGGCCATTGAGTATATGCAAGCGCATACTGCCCAGGCTCATGAAAGTGTGGTCAGTGAGGTCGAGCGTTATTTCGTCATGCCTGGTCAAGCTTGCTCCTACAAAATTGGCGAGATCAAAATATTGGAGCTGCGCGCCAAAGCGCAAAAGGAGATGGGCGGTAAATTCGATCTGCGCCAATTCCATAACGTGGTCTTGAATAATGGTGGCATGCCTTTGACGATCTTAGAGAAGGTTATCGACGAGTATATTGCTACAGGGGAAGTGCCTTA
>CAZUSV010000078.1:6551-25773 GCA_964622645.1 uncultured Anaerolineales bacterium | reverse complement strand
GGATACCGTGCGGCATATATGGGGGTGTGTGCGCGGCACACACCCCCATATATGCTGCACGGATTTCTCTTCTTTGGCTTTTTTCAGTGGACTCACGAATTGAAGAAAAACTTTTACGCATCAGTTTTCAAGAATCCGTGGGATTAGTGTTATTCGTCTCCATTGGTGATTTCCCTTCACAATATCAAGAAGTTTGAAGTGTCATATGAATGATAAATTGATCTCTCTACAGGAAGCAGTGGAACTGGTCAATACTGGAGATTTGCTGGCATTGGGCGGTATGACTCTATATCGGCGGCCCGTAGCCTTTAGCATCGAGCTTGTGCGCAGGTTTCTCAAGAGACGCGAACCGAGGGAGTTATCCCTGTTTGCTTTCACAGCTGGCTATGAGAGTGATCTCCTGGTCGGCGCGGGGATGATCGAGCGCGTGCGAACCTGCTATTTTGGGTTAGAGATCTTTGGGTTATCGCCGATGTTTACCTATCGAGCCAATCGAGGTGAGATCGAGATTATAGAAGAGTCTGAGGCCAGCCTAGCCTTCGGACTACGCGCCCAAATGGCCGGGATCAGCTTCATGCCAGGACGAGGCTGGATAGGTACAGACCTACCCAAACTGCGTCCGGACGTCCGTACGATCATCGATCCATATAACGGGGAAGAGTTAATGGCCTTTCCAGCCATCAAACCTGATGTAGCTGTTATCCATGCGCTGTGCGCCGATAAAGATGGCAACGCGCAGATCGGCAAAAATAAAGGAGTCGACGAGGAACTTTGCCTGACTGCTGAAGCCGTGATCGTCACTGCAGAAGAGATCGTCCCTGAACTCACCGAAGCCGATTTGGTCGCTCCACTTGTCGATGCGGTTGTCCATACACCAGGCGGCGCGTCGCCGACTTCATGCCATCCACTTTACCCTATGGAGGGTGAGGCCATTCTAGCATATGCCGAACAGGTCAGCGATCCGGGATCATTCGAAGCGTATCTTGAGGACATTGACAATATCTAAACATTTCTCATACATCTCTTTTACACTGTATTTAGGTTCCACTAATATTGCTATGATAAGGTTAGGCTGTGCCGAAAGGTGGCCAAAGGTGACCACGCAGAGCATGGTCACCAGAGCTTGATAGCTGGATTCGCCACTCTGTGGTGAAATCAAGCTTGAACGCTCCAGGCGTAAAGTACGGCCAAGGGTGACCACGCAGTGCATGGTCACCAGGGACCAGGTAACGATAACTGGTTCCGCCGCTCTGCGGTGGAACCCCATTGGACGATACAAGTACGAACGAGTCTAAGGGCGACCACGCAGAGCATGGTCACCAGAGAATCAGTGAATATTACTGAGAATTGAGTATATCGATAAGAAATCAAGACCAGTTATGGAGAACAGGATGAATAGAAGTACAAAAATACGTTTAGGCATTATCCTGGTAGTTATTTTGTTAGTCGGGGCGACACTGGCCTGCCAAGCTGCTGCGCCATTTCTGCCGCTTGCTGAAAGCACTACCGTTGTCGATAATTCAGTCACTACTCAAAGGGAAACAGAAAACGAACCTGCTGGTGAGCTGCCATCCGAAGAATTGCCCCCTGGGCATCCAGATATCGAACCTGCCACGATTCCGTCTGGAGAGCTTGGCGAACTCTTTGCGCCCTTCTGGGAAGCCTGGGATATCGTCCACGAGCAATACGTCGACCAACCAGTTGACGATGAAGCGCTGATGAATGGGGCCATCGAAGGTATGATCAACGTATACGAGCAAGCCACGAACACAAGCTATGAGTCACTGCCTGTTCCAGAAAGCGATCAAACCGGGACTCCAGCCGAACTAGAAGAGCTCTTCATACCCTTCTGGGAGACCTGGGCCTTCGCGCACAGACCTGATGACCAGGCGCTTGTGTATGGCGCCATTAGCGGTATGCTCGATGCCTTAGGCGACCAACACACTTCCTACATGGATCCCGATGCCTTCACCCAGGCCAATATCCCTTTAGATGGTACCTACGAGGGCATTGGCGCTTGGGTTGATCCCAATCAAGAATACCTGACCATCATCAGCCCCATGTCTGGCTCCCCGGCCGAAGAAGCGGGATTGCTTCCCGGTGATGAAATCGTCGCTGTTGACGGGGACGATATGACCGGCATCGATGGCAACCTGGTAATCCGCCGCGTACTGGGCCCCGCCGGATCGAAGGTCATCCTCACCATCCGGCGCGCAGGTGTCGCAGATTTATTCGATGTTGAGATCACCCGTGCTACGATCACTATTCCCAGCGTCGAATACCATATGATGGATGGCGAAATCGCCTATGTTCAACTCTTCAATTTTGGCGATGACACGCACCAGGATCTGCGTAATGCACTGGAAGAGTTGCTCGATCAGGACCCGGTCGGTCTGGTCTTTGATTTGCGCAACAACGGTGGCGGCTTCCTGAACACGGCTATCGAGGTTACTTCTGAGTTTATCGAGGATGGCGTTGTGATGTACGAGGAATATGGTGACGGCACTCGTGATACCTACACCGCTGACGGTGAAGGGCTGGCTATTGAGATCCCCCTGGTTGTGCTGATCAACGAAGGTACTGCCTCGGCTTCTGAGATTGTCGGTGGCGCCATCCAAGATTACGGCCGCGCGCCACTGGTGGGCACGACTTCTTTTGGCAAAGGATCGGTACAAAATTGGATCCCACTAAGCAATGATCAGGGCGCAGTACGCATCACCATCGCCCGCTGGCTGACACCTGACGAACGGCAAATCCATCAGGTTGGCCTGGAACCGGACCATCCCCTGGCAGTGATCGCTCAGGCAGCCCTCGATGAGGGATTCGATATCGAATCATTCGGGTTACCGCTGGATCAGGTTGTCATCCTCAGCGAGGAAGATATCCAGGAGGGCCGCGACCCGCAGCTCGATAAAGCCGTAGAGGTGTTGTTAGAGATCGTCGAAGGTTAAAATTAGGCTAGGAATGCGGTTCCTGGCAGGAACCGCATTCCTAAGTTTGCAAGGATAGAAAGATGTTCTTCTTCAACCCGTACTATCTACTCTTCATGGCCCCGGCCTTCATCTTGACGATGCTGGCGCAGTTATATGTCAACGCTACGTACCGAAAATGGCAGCGTGTTCCAGCCTCCAGCCGGATCAGTGGTGCTGAAGCCGCCGCACGCCTGACTCGCTACGCAGGTTTATATGATGTTGAAATCCAAGGCACGCGCGGTAACTTAACCGATCATTATGACCCGCGCTCCAATACACTAAGACTCTCCCAAGGCGTCTACCAGGGTGATTCGGTAGCATCGCTGGCTATTGCCGCCCATGAATTGGGCCACGCCCTGCAAGACCAGGACGAGTACTTCCCCCTTCGTTTCCGCAGTATGCTAGTACCGGTGGTCAACATCGGCTCCTATTTGGGCTGGATTTTGATCATGATCGGCCTGCTCCTGCGAATGACCGACCTGGCCTGGCTAGGTGTACTGGTCTTCTCTGGTGGCGCGCTCTTCGCCCTGGCAACACTGCCCGTGGAGCTGAACGCATCAGCACGGGCCAAAGCCCTGCTGACCAGCTCGGGGTTGATCCGCACCGAGCAGGAGCAGCGTGGCGTCAACGCGGTTCTCAACGCGGCCGCCTTGACGTATGTAGCGGCGATCTTCACGGCTATCTTACAGTTGCTGTATTGGGCTTCGCTGGTGGCAGGGATTGGAGGCAGGCGCAGGTAAAAAAATACACCGCAGAGACGCTGAGCTCGCAGAGAATATTTCTACATAGAGAATGTGCGCTTTTAGCATCTCTGCGGTGATAAAGTAAGCATTATTTCTGGTAAACGAGTTTTCTACGTGTTTATTATAATTTTGGTGGCGGGCATCTCCGCCCTCGGTGGTGCTCTGGCAGGTGGCATTGCAGTCTTTACAGCCATCCAAGACCAACCCACCCCTGAGGCGGTCGTTCCGACAGCACCCCCTGCTATAACTGAACCTGTTGCCCAGCAAATCGTGACTCTGGAGATCGACACCGCTGTCACCCAGGCGGTCGAAGAGATCGGCCCGGCGGTAGTCACCGTGGTGGGCACCATCCCAGGGCAGCAAACATTCTTCGGGCGCAGCTCGGACCGGCCAGTTAGCGGGAGTGGAGTTTTCATCTCGAATGAGGGGTATGTAATCACAAATAACCACGTCGTCGAGAACACATCCGAAATGGCTGTTATTCTGGCAGACGGCACGGAATTGCCAGCAGAAATTGTGGGCACCGATCAATTCTCCGATCTGGCTGTGCTCAGGGTTCAAGGAAATGTCCCCGCAATTGCCCCCTTGGGCAACTCTGATGCCTTACGCCCAGGTGAAACGGTCATCGCCATCGGCTCGCCCCTAGGGGATTTCAAGAACACCGTCACTGTAGGCGTGGTTAGCGCCACAGAGCGCAGCATCGAGGTCGACCAGAACTATTTTATGGAAGGGCTGATTCAGACAGACGCGGCCATCAACCAGGGCAACTCTGGCGGACCGCTGGTCAATCTGGCCGGTGAAGTGGTCGGTATCAACACCCTGATCGTGCGCGGCGGCTCCTTTGGTAGTGCGGTGGCTGAAGGGCTGGGGTTTGCGATCCCCGCGAATACTGTGCGCGCTGTCACCGAGCAACTGATCGAAAAGGGTTATTTCTCCTACCCGTATCTAGGTATCCGCTACCAGTGGTTCACAGAAAATATCGCCCGCACATATGATCTGCCGGTAAGCCAGGGGTTGTATGTTTCTGGGGTCGGGCCAGGTTCTCCTGCGGGGAAAGCTGGGTTACAGGAAGGTGATATCATCACCCATATGGGCGACCAAAAACTGGATGGAGACCATCCCTTTATCAATGTGCTCTACACTTTCTCTCCGGGCGATACCACGACGCTAGCTGTGGTGCGCAATGGAGGTAGCGAAGAGATCACAGTAACGTTTGGGGAACACCCTTCGCCATAATCGATAGTGGTGACACTCTCCCCCCCATTTTCGGAAGTTCTCGCGAAGTCAGCATTATCGAATTACTCATTTAATTTCATCAGTTCAAAAAATGCATCCACTACCCTGGGGTCAAAGTGTTTCCCTGATTGGGCGCGCAGGTAATCGATCACCTTTTCCTCTTCCCAGGCTTTCCGGTAGGGACGATCTGACAACAAGGCATTCCATACATCCACAATCGCAAAGATACGCGCTGCCAATGGGATTTGATCGCCTATTAACCCGCTTGGGTAACCGCTGCCGTCCCACTTCTCATGATGATATCGAGGGATATCCAATGCGGGTCGCAAATAATCGATCGGGGCAAGCATTTCGAAGGCGTGCACTGGATGCGTGCGCATGATCTCCCATTCCTTCTCATCAAGGGGGCCTCTCTTCTGAAGAATATGATCCGGGATCCCCATCTTGCCGATATCATGTAGCAAGGTACCACGACGGACATGCACCAATTCTTGATCAGAAATGCCCATTTCCTGGGCGATCTTTACAGTTAGATCCACCACACGTCGAGGGTGACCTTTAGTTTCCGAATCTCGGTATTCGAGCGCTCGCGACCAACCTTCCAGGGTGCTGTCATATGCCAGAGCCAAATCCAGGTTCGATTTCTGGAGATCCCGAAACAAGGAAGTATTGTCAATGGCAAGTGCAGCCTGTCCGGCCAAGGTCTTAAAGAAATCGATCCAATCCTGATCAGGATACAGGGGCGTGCGATGCAAGGCTTCTAATACCCCCTTGATCTGTCCCTTGGAAATCAAAGGGATGGCAAAGTAGGCAGCAAAATCCTCTTCAGCTAAATAATCGGAATCTTCTAATAATTCCCGCTTGCTGGCCAAATTGGGGATTAAAGTGATCTCCCGGCGAAGTGCTGTTTTGCCAGCCCAGCTTTCTCCAATGCGCATTCGCATCTGCTGTTGAATATCGCCCTGGAAGCCAACACAACCTGAGTTTTCTAAAAAATTAGTATAGCGATCTAGGGTCATCAATCTAACGGCATCTACATCCAACAAGGCTTTGGTTTGCTCTAAAAGCACGTTTGCAATGGTATTCATATTCAGGCTGGCGTTGATAGTCGTATCGATGGCACGCAAGGCTGCCAGGCGTTGAATCTGTTTTTGGGCCTTTTCACGCAATCGTGTCCGCTGAATAGCCACTCCAAGTAAGTCGGCGAGTGTTTCCAACAATATGATTTCCTCATTACTTAGCTGGCGCGGGTGTTCAACGGAAATATAATAAATCCCAGTAACGAGATCGCCTGCATGAATGGGAAAACAAGCACCCCCCCATTTAGCAGGGATGAGATGCTGTGTCTCTGGCGAGACAAGGGGGTCGCTGGCATAGTCTGCGATGAAATGTGTTTTGCCGGTTCGAAGAACTTGGCCAGAGATTCCTTTTCTTATGGGAGGTAAGTGAGATTTCATATTCCTAAACCAGCCGCGGTAGATATGCGTTTCGAACTGGTTGGTAATTTCATCATAAATTGCAATGGCACCGCTGGAAGTTTTCAATATCGATAGCGTTTCATCTAGAAAGATTGGCAGGATTTCTGCCAATTTATTCGCAGAGCGCAAGGCTACCGAGATGCGGCTTACCGTCTCAAGCTCATTCAACCGCTGATGGGCTTCCTTGAACAGACGAGCATTCTGAATGGCAATTGCGGCCACGTTGGCCAAAGCTGCCAAAAGATCGACATCCTCCTGTGTGTAAGCATCCAATAAATAACTCTGAATTTGAAGCACTCCGATCGTCTCACCTTTCGCTTTCATGGGGACAAGAATTGCCGAATTGATTGACTCTTTTGCTTGATTTTCTGGAGAGGCGCCATCGACAACTCGTTTATCGTCGGTGAGGGTATGTTTGGTTACAGTATTTTGCATTGCTACGCGATAGTCTGCAATATTCAATGGATTACCGGAGCAGATCACCTGACTTTGCGTTGCGTCGCCCTGCTCCTCGATAGGTAACGAGGGGAATTTGATGACGTCCAAACACACTCCATCGGCGATCACATAATTGGTCTGCACGAGCTGAGTCGCATTGTCATAAGAGGAGATAATAAAGGCATCCGTATCCATCAACCCGGATACATGCTGGTAAATAATCTGGTAAATATCGGCGAGTTCTAACGATTCTCCCAGGGATAAAGCAAGTTGATTAGCAGCAGTTTGTTGCTGCAGCAAACGTTGAGATCGCTGTTCTAGATGATGTCGCTCGGTAATATCCATAATACTGACCAAAACACTATCGAAACGACCATCCTCTTGGGGGAATTTCATGGTCAGCAAAACATTGATACGCTCCCCTTTGAGTGTCTGATTGACGGTTTCGCCTTCAAAGTAAGTTTGTCCCTCTGCGATCGCGATAATCTCATCGCGGATGATTCCTGAAGTTTCTGGTAAAGCGATTTTATCAATTGAACCCAGCAATTCATCCTTAGTATGGGCGCCAAACATCTTCAGGGTCTGTTCATTGACATCTAAAACTTTGATGTTTTGAATTAACTCGGTGAGAAATTCAGGATGCTCGTCAAAATATTTAGAAAAATCCTTCACCCCTTGCTTCTGCAAATCATCAACAGCAACTTTGATTGCTGAAAAATCCTCTTCCCAAATCGACACAGCTGCCGTTTCGAAGATAGTGCGATACCTTAGCTCGCTTTCCTGGATCAGCTTTTCTGCATGCTCACGCTCTACTCGCAGTATTTTTTCATCAATCGCCCGTTTGACCGCAGACCCAAGACGTCTGAGGCGGTCTTTTAGCAGATAATCAGTTGCACCTTGTTTCATGCATTCGACGGCTATTTCCTCGCTGACTGTTCCAGTGACAATGATGAAGGGGATATCCAGGTTCAGGTTATGCAGATCTTGAAGCGCCTGAAGGGCATCATATTGGGGTAGTGAGTAATCTGCCAGGATTACGTCCCAATCACCGCCAAGGTGTTCAAGATAATCGGCCCGCGTTTCCACACACGCCCAATGAGGTTCGAAGCCGGCACGCTTCAATTCGTGCAGCATCAATTCAGTGTCAGTCTGGCGATCCTCGAGGATCAAGACATCAAGCGGTTGAGCCATAATCATCTATACGGAGAGGTATCTTCAACTAACAAGAGCGCAGTAGATAGCTCTCTCATGGATGCTCCTGCTTGGGAAGACAAAAGTAAAAAGTTGCTCCTTTGTCAGGCTCGGCTTCTGCCCAAACTCGCCCACCATGTCGCCGGATGATACGCTGAACAATGACCAACCCCACCCCAGTACCTTCGAATTTTTCTACTGGATGTAAACGCTGAAATACTCCAAAGAGCTTATCGACATACGCCATGTCAAATCCAACGCCATTATCCCTAACATAGCAAGCATTTTCCCCATTATGAACCTGGCAACCAATCGCTATTATCGCATTATCACGGGTGCGGGTGAATTTGAGGGCATTACTGATCAAATTGATATAAACTTGTTTCAGTAAGGATGGATCGGCCTGACATTTAGGAAGATCACCAATTTTAATCTCGACATTGCGATCCTCCTGCTCAACAGCCAACTCTTTGAGAGCTTGTCCTACCACCATTGAAAGCTCTATGCGGGATCTTCGAAGCGGCGTGCGGCTCAGGCGCGAGAGATCAAGTAAATCCCCGATCAATTCGCCCATGTGCCTGGCACCCTCACGGATCTTATCTAGATAGCTGACAGCTTCCTCAGGGATCTGAGCAGCGTACTCTTCCAGAAGGATTTGGGAGAAGCCATCGACTGCCCGCAGTGGAGCCCGCAGATCGTGGGAGACAGAATAAGTAAACGCTTCCAACTCCTGATTAGATTCAGCCAATCGTTGACCGGTAGTATCCAGGATTTGGTTAGCACCCTGAAAATCTTCCAGCAAATTCGAGAGAGCGTCATTTAATTTTTCGACCTCGCTCAGACGGATGTCCAATTCATCAGAGCGTTGGGCAAGCAAACGGTTTGTCTCTTTGAGTTGTTCGAATAAGCGCACCTTGGAGATGGCCAACCCACTGCGGTGGGCCAAGGCGGTCAAGAATTCGATATCTCCATCTCCATATTTTTTAGGAACGCAGTCCAGTGCATAGAGCACGCCTGTGACTTCCGCATCGATGAGGATGGGCACACCTGCATATGCTTGTATACCTTGCTCCAAGAGCATGGAATGCGCGCCAAAGGGATGCTCACTCATATCCGACACAATGAGAGGTTTATGATGGTCCACAATCCAACGGGTTGCACCATCTTCTGGGTGTAACCCAAAAGATATAGGCCGGGAGGCTTGAGGTGGCACAGTGGATGCGCTGATGTCAAACGCTTGGGTTTGAGCATCCAGCAAAGTGATGCTAGCACCCCCACTTGCTGGCAGTAATTTCTGGGTGTTTTCAACAATTTTATCAAGGACGGGCTGGAGCTCGAAAGGCTGGTTGATGGCCAGTTCGATTTCGGCCAGCGCGGCTTGCCGTCGATTTTCTTGCTCCAAAATTGCTGTTCGTTCGGCGACAAGATCCTCCAAAACAGCACGTTGTGTGCGCAATTCTTCTGTTTCTTTGACTAATGCCAGTAGCCTTTCTTCGCTCTTCTCTAATTCACTGCGTTGGCACTGGATTTCGGAGACATGCTCATCTTTAGCTGCGCCAGGAGTATCGCGAAAAACCATCGCTTCTGCGAGAAATTCTTTGAGGTTTCGGAGGAAAACCAGCAAGAAACCAAGGATCGTCAAGCTGTATGATACTGCCATTACAATTTGTATCACAAACAAGGCCCCAGGGTTCATAATTAATTACTCCGGCAACTCCCCCAACAGCGGATCATCTGCCAGTGGCGTCATTCCGGCGTCTTTGAGCTGACTGCGCAGTTTTTTTATTACGCTTTTCAGTTCAGCCATACGCACCTCGCGTCCAGCCATGGCATGGATAATCTTGCGCAATTCGGCAGTACGCTCCTCCACGCGCGCTTCCAGGTTTTTCGAATAATCCTGCAATTCGCCATGCAGCTTGGCATTTTCTATTGCGCTGGCTGCGTGGCTGGCAATGATGGTCAACAAATCAGCATCGTGCAGGTTGAACAAACCGCCTTCTTTATCGATGGCAGTCAGCACGCCAAAGGCCTCCTCGCCAGATTTCAAAGGTACGGCTAACATTGATCTAGCGGGGATGCCACTTTCTTCGGCAATTCCCCAATAATGATCTGGATCAACTTGTAGATCTTCTACGATCTGTATGGTGTTATTTTTCAAGACCCGCCCTACAACGCCTTTTCCCGCCGGCACTCGCATCCCAATGATCTCGTCTGCTGCAGCAGAGAATACCAGATCCCCAGTTTGTTCATCCAGCAATAGAACGGCGCTGCTGGCGGAATTCAGAACGCTGGCCGTTTGCTCAACGATATATTGAAGCAGCTTTTCCAATTCTAAGCGCGAGGAGATCGCCACCCCTATTTGATGAAGAGTGCTCAATTCACTCACCCGATTGGCCAGTTCAGTCTCAGCCTGCTTACGTGCAGTGATATCTTGGAACACGCAATAGGTTTGTTTAAAACTGCCATCGGGATGGTAACTGATATAACCCTCATATGAGATATCTAGAAAATGACCTCCTTTATGGCAGATTTTGAATTGCGCATCATGTATATAGCCATGTTTTTTGTAGTCTGCAAAGTTCTTTTCAAAATCAATTTTCCAATTGGGATGCAGGAAATCCCCAAAATACGCCCCGATCACTTCTGCCCTTTGATAACCCAACATATTCAACCAGGTCGGATTGACATCGAGGAAATGACCGTTCTCGTCCAGCGACTGGTAAGCTAGTGTAACGTTATCATGCAGCGCGCGGTATTTTTGTTCATTCTCAATGAGAGCATCCTGGGCGCGTTTTTGCTCAACTAATTTGTGAATATCTTCTTCGAGTTGAACGACCTTTTGCTCAAGCACTCTTATGTATTGATCTGATGAACCTTCTGACATATCTGCTCCCAAAACCATGCCTCTCAAATAATCACCAGGGTAGCTCTAAGATGTGGGAGTATAGGATGTTCGAACCAAACCCCACACCCCAAATCTGAACATTGCCAGGCGCAACTGGTTCAGTTGATTAAACTCCTTCAACTGCTACAAGTCCCAAACTTAGTAGCAGGATTGCTTTGAAATGCGAATTCTTATTATCATAGCAAAAATACACCCCCTGTCTGTCGTGCAAGTTAGACAAACCGTGTCATCTTATCTGGACATTAGAGAGATTGGGTCACCAGGCGAACTCCAGCTTTGCGGACTTGGCGAAAATTACCACCCTGGCCAACGACTCGCATTACAGCAGCGATGTCCTCAACAACCGATCCAGCCAGGATATCAAGTCCGTAGTCGAACATCACTGGCGAGAGAGGCGTACTGGGCCCCAACATCATCCGCCTGGCATGTGGGGAGCATAACGCAAGCAAAGACTCGAAGGTGCCGTTCAGCAAGGTCAGGCCGGTAATGGCCACAAAATCCGCCTGGGGAAGCACCTGAGGAGCGGCTTCAGCTGGCAAGTCCCCCGCCAGGGGATTGTAGTCGATCACATCCAGGTGATCGACCTTGAGGCGCAGGGCCTCTACAAAGGGAAAGTGTCCAATCAAAGCGACACGTTTGTCGGCTGCTTGCGAGACGATCATATCAACAGCATTGAGCTCGGTCCAGGTCTCCGGGTGCTGGGGTAGAGCGGCATTGAGGGTTGCCATGGCCAGGCTCATCCGGGGCGAATCCCAGGCCCGGATTCCAGTCAACAACTCAGAGGTGGTCTGCCCAACCAACTGACCAGCCTGAGGAATCTCCGGCTCCCCCGTGTGTTCGTGTAACCCCGTTATCGTCGACGCCAATCCACAGCGAGTCTGTATCCCAACTTTTACAACTACAGCCGTCCAATTCAGGCCGATACACACATCCTGGATCTCGCCCACGGGCATTGTGGCGATGATATCAGCAAAGAGTTTCATAGGCATATTTTAACACTACAGGCCAAAGGTTGTTTTGGGCTTACTCATTGCATTCTCTCGACATGAACAAAAGTTCTAGTATAATAAAAATCGTGGAGGGGTTAGGAGTTTGGAGTTAGGAGGCTGAAAATGAGCTTAGATGTTATGCAGTGGTTGATCACTTCTGATGAACCGTGGACACGCTATCGCACATTGCTCGATTTGCTCGAACGATCCCAGGATGATCCTGAAGTTCAAGACACACGCCAGGAGATGATCAAGCACCCTAAAATCCAGGAACTGATCGCCAAAGCCGCTGGCTGGCCTGGCTATGCTCTTAAGCGACATAATGATGCCAGACATCCAGTCTATACCTTCACTACCCTGGCAGATTTTGGTGTACGCGCGGACGACCCAGGCATGGCACCAGGAATAAAGGCAGTCCTGGCTCACCAATCGCCAGAAGGCATGTTCGAAGCTTATACCTTTCTTTACAAGCGCTTCGTGGGGATCGACGGTGAGCACTGGACCTGGATGGCCTGCGACGCGCCTATTCTCTACGCTTTACTGGCTATGGGTCTCAGCAAGGATGCCCGCGTCAAGAAAGCGCTCGATTATGTATTGGGCACAGTTCAGATAAACGGCTGGCGCTGCAGCGCTTCGGCGATGCTGGGCAACTTCAAAGGCCCAGGACGCAAAGATGCACCCTGCCCCATCGCCAATGTGATGAACCTGAGAGCCATTGCCACTATTCCCGATCTAATCGAGAGTGAGGCCGCGCAGCTTGGAACAGAAACCCTACTCAAACATTGGCAGCAGCGCGGCCAGATCAAGCACTTTCTCTTTGGAATCGGCACTGATTTTCGTAAGCTGAAATATCCCTTTGTCTGGTACGACATCCTGCACGTCGTAGATGTGCTAAGCCAATTCCCTTTTCTACATGAAGATCCCCGTTTCCTAGAGATGGTCACGGCAATCACCAACCAAGCGGGCGTGGAAGAACGCTATACTGCAAATTCGATGTTCATGGCCTGGAAAGGATGGTCTTTTGCCAACAAGAAAGAACCATCCCCATGGTTGACGTTTCTCGTATATCGAATTCTAAAACGGGTGGGACTCTTCGAATCTCTTCATTACCAGGGTGATTCTAAGAGAGTCTATTAATCCTAAGTTCAATATCTAAGGATTTTATGTATAATCAATTTAGCAAATTTATGCTGCGACACGCAGAGATCGATCATCATGCGCAGGCCGTGCAAAAATTAAAATTGGTGCGTAAGGATTATTAGGAAGACAAGACGTGAGCACAGTATCTCACCAGCACGAGATCCAAGAAGATCACGATCAAGAGGAAATTGGAGAATTTGATCCTTTATTGTCACTTGATGTGATTATCAAGCAATGGCGTAACCGACAATTTAATGCCATCATGCGCAGGGGTATAATTGTCGGCTTACCTGCAATCATCATCGCCATCGTCTACTATATTCGCATTCAGAACTGGTCTCAAGTCATTGCTCTCGGGGTGATTTACACGGTTTTTTTAATCATTACTTTCACCAACGTTCCCTATGAAGCAAGAGCGTACGCAGCAATAATTGTCGCGTTTAGCTTTTTTTTCAGCACATTAATTTTTGTAGGTGTGCGGGGCGTCGCAGGGTCTTTTTTGATTACTACGTTTCTAGTGGCTTATTTACTTTTGGGATCACGAGTGGCATTTACTATTTTGGGTTTCACCATTCTTTCCGTGGTTGGTGTGGGATGGGGAGTTGTGAATGGCTTCATATCCCTGGGATTGCTCTTCGACCAAACCGACCCCTATATTTGGCTCATCAATGGCACATTTCCAGTTATACTAGCACTGATAATTTATGTTGGTGTGATGGGTTTGCATAGGGAATTTGTCGCTACACAAATGCGCGAACGCGAGGCTCTTATCGAAGTTTCACGCGAGCGCGCCTCACTAGAGAAGCGTGTCACCGAACGGACGCAAGATTTACGGAATAGCAACCAAGAACTCAAATTGGCTTACCAAAAGCTACTATCAAATCAAGAAATCCTACTCGTTTCAGAAAAGATGGCCTCATTAGGTAGACTCTCAGCGGGAATTGCCCACGAAATGAATACTCCATTAGCGGCTGTCGAGGCATCGCTTTTCGAAATTAGCAAATTGATCGATGAATACGATGTGTCCATCGGAGACAAGAAAGTGAACGAAGAAGATCATCACGAAATCGCCAACGAAATGAGAGAGATGGTAAACATTTCAGGTCGCAGTTTAAATCGGGTACAAGAATTTGTGCGCAGCATTAAATCGCAAAGCCGTATTTCCGATCGGCAAGAGTTTAAAATCTTCAACGTGACTCCATTGGTCGAAGAGGCCATCTTATTGCTGGCTTTTGATCTTCGTAAAGCAGGTTGCAAAGTGATTTTCTACCAGCAATCCGAAACCTATGAACTCTACGGTCTACCAGGAAACTTCACCCAAATTATCACTAACTTATTAACCAATGCGATCGAGGCCAGCGTCCCCAAAAATGGTGGAGCAATCACGATAAAGCTAGAAACAAATAGAGATGGGTTTGATCTTCAGGTCAGCGATCAAGGTGTAGGGATTTCCGATGAGCATAAATCGAAGATATTCGATCCCATGTTCACCACCAAGCCATTTGGCGAAAAAGCCGGCCTGGGGCTGACGATGGTACATGACCTCGTGACGAATGCATTTCAGGGTACCATTGAGGTAACAACTCAGCTAGATCAAGGAACGACTTTCTCAATTCATTTCCCGTATCCAGATCAGGGACATACACCTTCTGATCCAAACTCTTAATATTCGGCTAATGACAATCGCAGGGGGAAAATGCATATTATCTGCGCATTCATTGTAAAAGCATGGGCTGAGCACGCCCCGTCAACCTACTCTACCTATATATCAAGATTAGAGAATGATTAAATTTCGATCATTTCGAGGGAGATATGACTCTAAAAGATAGTCCAAGCAATATCACAATAACAATTGATTCTCGAAGGAGTAACAAAATGAAAGCAGTAAAAGTTCAATATACAGTTAGAGAGGACTATGTTGAAACGAACAAAAAGAATATTCAAAAGGTCATGGCGGATCTGAGAGAAATCAACAACCCTGGGGTACGTTACAGCGCATTCCTGCTGGATGACGGAAATACCTTCGTCCATTTTGCCATGTATCCCGATGAGGAAACCATGGCAATTGTGAGCAATCTAGAGGCATTCCAGTCTTTTCAAAAGCAGCTAAAAGAGAGCCAACCGGAAGTGCCACCAAAAGCAGAAGATTTGACACTGGTGGGTTCTGCTTATGAGTTTTTCGGATAATTTTTCCCAGGAGTAAATCATAGGAGGCTTCAAATGAATTGGTTTTTCATCAGCGCCGGACTTTTATGCGCATTTACGACCATTGGACATTTTCTTATGGGCACCAAAATGTACCTAAAACCCATGTTGTCCGCCTCGTTCGACCTAGTGCCGAAGAAAGTCATGCACTCGGTGTTCCACTATGTCTCGGTATTTCTGATCCTATCAACCCTAGCATTATTGCTGCTTGGCTTCGGCGTCATCACAGACAGCCAGCCCTCCCTGCTGGTGCGTTTCATTGCCTTGAATTACGCACTCTTTGCAATCTGGCAAATTGCCATTGCAGCGACATCAGAAATACCCAAAGGGATTTTCAAGCTTTTCCAATGGACGTTCTTCATCATCATCGCAGTTTTGGCTTGGATTGGAGCTTGATAATTATCATTGAGAGATTTCTCCATCCCTAACAACTAATTATATTAGGAGTTACGCACTTGCCCCCCTAACCCCCCAATCCTGGGGGGAATTATTGGGCATCTCGCCCCCAGAATTGGAGGGTCGGGGGATATATGAAAAACGCTATCCATCTGCGTAACTCCTGAATATTAGAATTTCTATTCGGGGAGTTGGCTACTCCATTTCCCTTTTTGCTATAATGTGAGCGTTCTATGAATCAAAATGAATTACTCGAAAAGGCCAAAGAAGGGGATATTCGCGCTTTTCATAATTTGTTCTCTGTTTTTCAGCCGCAATTGAAATCTTACTTGTACCGCTTAATGGCTGACCGAAATGATATGGAAGACTTGGCACATGATGTGTTCATTCTGGCTTTTGAGAATCTTTCAAATTTCCGCGAAGAGTCAAGCCTGAAAACCTGGGTATTTGCGATCGCCACCAATCAAGCCAAAAAACAATTAAGAGACAAGAAACGCTGGTATACCGATACTCTTGACCGAACCAGAATCCTCGCCCACAGTGATGCCGAGGTAATGAATCTCGTCGACCATGCCAGCCAATATGCACCCCAGCGTGTCTTCGAAATCCGCGAACACATTGATTATTGTTTTACCTGTACCTCAAAAATGCTGATGATCGAACAGCAGATCGCCCTAATCCTGAAAAACATCTACGATTTCAGGGTCAAAGAAATAGCTAATATCCTGACTACCACCGATAGCAGAGTCAAACACCTCTTACATGATGCCAGAAAGACAATGATGGAAATATTCGATGCCACCTGTGCCTTTGTCAATCAGGAAGGTGTCTGCAACCAGTGTAGTGAACTCAACGGCAGGTTCAATCCCAAACAAGATCGCCAGGCCGAATTAATGAAAATCAAGATGGTTCGGGATCACAAGAAATACAATCGCAGTGAGCTATTCGACTTGAGGATAGAATTAGCCAAGGGTATTGATCCGCTGCATGCCAAAGGTTCCGATCTACATGAGGCCTTCATGAAGATCGGTCACATGGTCAACGGTTAAGCAAAATGAGTTACGGATAGATCAATATCAAAAGATATTCCCACCCGACAACCAGAGCAAAGCGCCAATTGCAATAAATACAATCACCAAAATCGCCGCGATCACCAGCCCCAGGTTCGAGGTGACTGGCTCCATCACACTTTGTGTGGGTGGCTGGATGTATCTGGGCTCAATGAGTTCATCGTCGTGGGGTTCGAAGTATGAATCGCGATCACGTTCACGCCAGGACTCATCGAAAATCTCTTCAGCCTCCGATTCAGGCTGATCTGCTAATTCTGGCTGATCGGCATGCGACACCACACGCTGGTAAATACGGCGTACTTCCGGGGACATCTCCTCGATCCCCCGAAATGTCCTGCCGTTAACCGTGATGCTAGTATCCGTCACTTTGACAATCGCCATTTCCTCCTGAGTCAAACTCTGGCCAGCCTGACTCATGGACGATATGTCTTTCATGAATTTGAAAGCTTCCCTAATGGCACCTAACCCACCTTCCTGAATCACATCAGGGACGCCATCGCGATTCTGATCCTGCAAGAAAGCATCCAACCGTTCGTAAAGCTGGCGCGTATTCGGGCCCATTTCACTGACACTGTGGTATTGGCGCCCTCTGAAGTATATTTTCTCATTCATTATTGATACCTCGATCATTCATCTTCGATACTCTTCCAAAAAAGCGCGGCACTCGCTGGCAATATTGTCGATATGCTTCACCGTATTGGATTTCAAGATGCTGCTCTTCGATCCATATTGTAACCCCTACCAACAGCAGATAGGAAGCAAAAGCCAACCAAGCAGTTGACGACCAATGACCGATCACGAAGCCCAGGATCAGTATGCCATAGCCAATATACTGCGGGTTGCGTGAGTATTGATACAGCCCTTTAACTACGAGCCGGTCCGATCGCCTTCCCGTGAGTCGCGTCATAGATCTGAAATTCCACATCGCTACGCAACACACAACTATCCCGAGCATCGAGAGACTCCCCCCAACCCAATTGTCGGGGATGTATTCCTCCCAAGAAGGCCAGAGCGAGCCCCAAATAGAATATCCGCTCAGTACCACCTGCAAAAAATATGCGACGATCTGGATCAAAGCTCCGAATTGGGTCAGTACCCCGCGCTGCAGGTATTCATGGCGCACATACAACATACATAAGCCCCCGAAGATCAGGAAGGATAGGGTGGATATCAGGAGGTGAGGTTGCATAATAGATCGCTGATTTCGCTGAAATTACTGATTACACAGATAAACCTTTTCAAAATAAGGTTACCTGTGATGTGTACTTATTAACCGACGCACCTCCAAACTTTTTTTTCCAAAATTGATCAATAAACCGACCTCGCATTCTGAGGCTTTCAAGTACGAGAGTGTTTGTACATAATCAACATTTTCGAGCTTTGTTTTAGCTTTGAGCTCCACCATAACCTGTCCAGTTTGGTCTTCAACCAAGAAGTCGACTCTTTTTTTGCCAACTTTTCGACCTCGGTAAAAGATTTCTAGTTCAACCTCGCGTGCGAATTCGACATCATGCACTGGTAGTTCCAAAGCCATGGACCTTTGATAAATAATTTCATTGAAGCCTGGACCAAGTTCTTTGTGTACAGCCTGAGCAGCGGCGATGATGCGGCCAGTCAATGCAGAGAGTGGGTATTCTTCTTGTGCATAGTTATTTTGATTCATACTTAGTTCCTTCCTTTAGATCGATGATTGCAGAGATTTGATTGATCACGCTGAAAATTTCATTGCGTATTCTTAAGCAGATAAATCACAATCTTGGCGCAATCTGCTTTCCATTCACAAAATTATATATTGTAATGATACACTAATTTATTCAAAACCTCAGCGCAATTTGCGATCCTATCCCTGGATCGCTGATTACGCTGATTTGTCATTTCGCCACTAACCTCAGCGTAATCAGCATATCAGCGCAATCTGCGTTCCCATCCCCAAATCGCTGATTACGCTGATTTATCTGTTCGCCTCACACTTCAGCATAATCAGTCTATCAGCGCAATCTGCGTTCCCATCCCCAGATCGCTGATTACGCTGATTTATCTATTCGCCACGAACCTCAGCGTAATCAGTCCCTCAGCGTAATCTGCATTCCTATCCCCGGATCGCTGATTACGCTAATCCATCGTATCGCCTCACACCCCAGCGCAATCAGTCTATCAGCCTAATCTGTGTTCCTATCCCTGGATCGCTGATTACGCTGATTTGTCATTTCGCGTGAACTTCAGCGTAATCAATCTATCAGCGCACTCTACGTTCATATCCCCGGATCGCTGATTACGCTGATCCATCATTTCGCCACAAACCTCAGCGTAATCAGCACATCAACGCAATCTGCGTTCCCATCCCCGGATCGCTGATTACGCTAATCCATCATTTCGCCACAACCTCAGCGTAATCTGCGTTCCCATCCCCGGATCGCTGATTACGCTGATCCATCATTTCGCCACAAACCTCAGCGTAA
>CAZUSV010000078.1:0-6451 GCA_964622645.1 uncultured Anaerolineales bacterium | reverse complement strand
ATCTGCGTTCCCATCCCCGGATCGCTGATTACGCTAATCCATCATTTCGCCACAAACCCCAGCGTAATCTACACATCAGTGTAATCTGCGTTCCTCCTCATTGAATTTGTAATCTAAGTGTAAACTACAAAGCGGACTGAGTAAAAAAGCCTCCATTATAATCATTACAATAACTTCAACGATTCCAAACAAGATCTGAACAGCTTCTGAACAAGAATTCATTATCTTTTAAAGCATAAGCAATCAGAAGTCAAGTTCTGGGAGGGCCAAAATGAAGCGCTCATTCATATTCGTCACCATTCTCATGCTTTTTGCAGTCTCTTGCAGTATGTCATTGGGGGTGGGCAAGGAAAGTACTCTGAGCAACGACCCATCACTACCTGCTGCATCCGAAAAGCGCTGCGGCGACAACGTGTGCGATGGACCGGAGAACGTCGACAATTGCCCCCAAGATTGTGCTCATTCTGCCCAAGGAAGTGCACAAACCGAAATTGACACTGAAGGTGGGCCAGCGACCGGTGCTCAGGAAATCCAACCTGCCCAATCTGGTAGTGAGCCAGAGTCTGGGTATCGATATGTGTCTTTTTCTGGCACGATCAGCACTTCCTTGAATACTGAATTGATGGGTGACTTCGCCGGAACAGCGTTCGAATACAGCAGCTACTACAGCATCGAGTTATGGTTTCCCATGGTTGGAGGTGATGCCGTACAGCAGCGCAACAGCATCGTGCTGACCGAATTCAAGGATTTGTATTTTGGTGACATAAGCTGCACTCCTTGCGAGTGGACGCTGGATGAGAGCGCCTTTGAGCCGGTTGAGTTTGAGTTGAACGCTAGCTTGAACTTGAATGCCATCAAAGAAGATGATCAGCCAGCCGATGAGTTGGTTTACCAGCTCATCGAAATTCCTGGAGGAGTCATCACGGGAATCGTACAATGTCCCTGCCCTGGCTCTGTCCCTGATGATTTCACAGATCCGACCGCCTTCACCCAAATGCTGGGCTGGTTCATGCAAAAGATAGCCAACCCAATCCACTTGAATGTTTTAGAAACCAATACAGTGGAAAATTATGCTGTCAGCCCTATGGGGTATCTCAACATTCCTAAGGAAACCCTTTCCTACACTATCGTTCCCGATCTGAATACACCTTGAGAAAGGTCCAATAAGACTTGTCTGTAGGAGGCTTTAACATGAAACGAACCCTGTTCATTATCCTCATTATGATCATCCTCAGTCTGGCCTGCAGCTTGAGTGGATTGACCAGTGAGGGAGAGGATAACACTCCCCCAAGCCAACCACCGCCCACAGGCGATAAACGCTGCGGAGATGGGATCTGTGATGGCCCAGAAAACAATCAAAATTGTCCCGAAGATTGTGATGCGTTCATAGCCAGCGAAGAAAATCAGATTGCCTCTTCTGAAGAAGAAGACCAACCGCCTGTCCCGGACTCTCAAGCACAAGCAACTGTTGGTATCCTCTATGCGGAAGTTGAATTGGATCGCACCGCTGGGGAGGGCGATTGTGGAATCGACCCCTGGTATTCGCCAGACTGTACGAGTCTGAAAATCTGGTGGGGATTGAATTTGAAAGCAGTCGCTGAAACCGCGGTGCTGATCATCCCTGATGGCGATGGGCGCTGGGTAGTAACCAACCATCCAGATGTGGTGGGGAAATACAATATCAATTTGAACAGCTTTCTCCCCACCATGGCAGATTTCCATTCCGCATCGATAGATTTCAGCCCGGTTCCTGAGTGCACAGGAGAAATCGAGGTCTCAGATTTCGATTTCCAGGTAATGGGGGCGCGTCAGGGTGGTGCTTTAGAATTGATCCTTTCGGCCAACCCCAGGGAATTTGTCGAAGGAGCCTGCGCGGGAACCGGATTTAGTTACGCCACATCCGAATTGCTTTATGGCTGGGCAGCAGCGCTATCTGGAGATCCACTCGATTTGAGCTTCGAAATGAACGACACCTTCAAAGATCAGTATGGAAAATACACTTTCGAGATCGAAATCGACACCAATCCCAGCCCCGAGAACCGCGACCACGTTCGCACATTGCTAGAATTCATGTGTGTGGCTTCGCAACCTTCCTCTGTAATGGAACCCATTGCCTGCCCTTGGGAACAATAAGGGTTTTTTTATGGAAACAACAAATTGTCCCTGGTGCGGACAGCGCACCTCTGAAAACGCCCTAGAATGCCGCAAATGCGGCGGTCCATTAACCCCACCCATCGGCGACGATCCCGGTCCCTCGCCTCCGCTGCCGCCGCGCAAGCTGCCAGCGGGCTACAAACGGCGCATGTTTTTGACCAACTCCGCAATTACGCTGGTTGGTTTGATTTTTCTCCTGGTTGGATTCCCGCTAGGCGTGGTCTTCACCATCCTCGGTATCACGCTTCCCGGGATGTGGCTGTTCATCGTCATTGGTGGCAGTTTGGGGACGATTTTCACGCTGCTTGGAGTGGGGATGCTCTACTTTGGGATCAAGCAAGCTCGAGGAAAGATCCGTCCCTACGAACACGGACAGGCCACCGTTGGCGAAGTCATCGATATCTACCGCGATTACAGCATCAGTGTCAATGGGCGCAACCCCTGGGCGATTTTGTACTCTTTCGATGTTCACGGCCAGCCATACGAAGGAAAGGTGACCTCCTGGAAATACAGCCCCAAGACACAGGCGGCCGGCAATAAGGTTTACGTGCTCTACATGACCGATGATCCCGATCAAAATGTGATCTACCCACCGGTATAGACCAATCTAACCCATTGGAACATCAGATCATCCCTATTAAGTTTCTGAGTATCTATAGGTGATCCTGGTTACAAAGGTGGTCGATATGAAACTGATTTCGAATCTATTTGTTTTTCTACTATGGCTTCTCAGTGGTCAACACACGGAAGTAGAACCCGCCAACCAGAAGATAACCCCCGTCTATGTCACTGTGGGTGCGCATATCGAGGAAAAGCTGCCCCTGCCCTGCGGTGCGCAACCGACCGAGATGTGCTGTTCTGAGTACGCCAAATTCCGGGACAACCTGATCACCTACGCCGATCTCTATCTGGATTATGGCGTGCAGTGGAATTTGCAGACCAACGCTGAATTTCTGCGTCTCACCGATATATGCGAGACAGACAATTTAAGGGAGTCGACCACGGCTGGGAAGGGCATCCTGACCTATCTGATCGAGGACAAGAGCGTGATGATCGATGCTCACGCCCACACAGCCAAAGGGGATAACTACGCCGACTTGATGCAACAATTGGTTCTACACGATATCCCCGAAGATATGTTGACAGTCGTCGGTGGCTGCTTCGTCGGTGATGCTGCTGAATTCGAGATGTTTGAAGCTGGCATGCTTGGAGAAGAATTCCCCGATGTGATCTGGAGGCCGGCACTCTATACCTACCCAGCCGTGATCGGCCACAACCCCACGGGAGAAGATTTCACCTCGGGTCTGTGGAAACCAGGAGGTTTTGATTGGCACCCTCTCGAAGGCCTTAACGGAGACCTGTATTACACCCACGACGAAAACAAACGTATGGACATGGCTGGCTCAGGATTCCTGCACAGCTGCGCGCTCGGGTATAAGAAAGGGTATTTCTATTACGCCAGCGACTATATCGAGCAACTCGTCGAATACATCAAAGATGGCAGCGCCCCAAGCGACAAGATGTACACCGCTACGATCGCAACCACCCAGGATCATCTAAAAGATATTGACATCTACCTGCCCATCATCGAAACTCAATTGCGTGCATTACAGGATTTCGCAGAGGATAGCCAGATCGTCTACGTGCACTTTCAGGATTTATTGGAGATCTGGCAAGAGCAGTACGATAGAGAACCAAATATCTTCAGGATCGATGAGTTCGATGGACGCGATTTCACCTGCGATGGTCAGGGGAATCAAGTACCATAGACAGGAGGTAAGATGTCAACAAAAATCAAGTTAGGACGAATAGCTGGCTTGGATGTGCATGCCCGACCTTCTGCGTTGATTGCTTTCCTTATCATATTCCTACTTCTGAGCTTGAGTGCATATTTCCTCATCCATCTGCCTTTGAGCAGCGCATTGGCAGGCGCGCTGGTTGCCACCTTGCTGCACTTCGGCTCTGAACTCTGGCACAATCTTGGTCACGCTGTTGCCGCCCGAAGTACTGGCTACCCTATGGTTGGTATCCTGTTTGTGGGACCCTTGGCTGCTTCACGCTATCCCCGCGATGAAATTGAGCTTTCGGCAGATATCCACATCCGGCGAGCTCTAGGCGGACCTACTGGTAGCCTGATCCTGGCATTGGTTGCGGGGGCAATTGCCATTGGTATGAGCTCTATTGGGGGAACAGGATGGTGGGTGGCGATCTTTCTCTTGTTCGACAATCTGCTGGTGTTTACTTTGGGTGCATTACTTCCATTGGGCTTTACCGACGGCAGCACATTTCTCTACTGGCAGCGTAAAAAACGAAAGGAAGCAGTCAAATGAAAAAGATACTGTTTGTGATATCCATCCTGACATCGCTGACCATTGCCCTTTCCGTCATGGGTACGGAACCCAACCTCACGGTTGATCACACCTTCGCTGAGAGTGATCTATCCTCTAAGGGAAGCATCGCTACAACGACGACATCGTCAGAAGATTACATCACCTTCTCCATCAACACGCAGGATTTCGCCTATCCAGAGCAAAGCATCGCCACACTGGAAAAAATCATCTCCCTGCACGAACAATACCAGGTTCCGGTTGACATATACCTGACCTCTACCATGGTGGATCTATATGCAGCACAGGCACCCGATCTGCTGGAACGGCTCAAAACCTCGCCGATAGTGGCTGTCTCTTATCATATCCGCCCTCCCAAGCCCTATTACCAAAAATACGACTGGATGAACCTGGCGCAAATGACGCCCGATCAGCAATATGAAATCATCCATGAATACGAGACACATGGGCTTAATCTAGCCACAGGGGAGCCGACCGAAAACCCTGGCGGCTACCAAGGATTAGCTGATTTCTTGGGATACAGCCCATATGTCGCCAGCGCATTACCTGATCAACCCCTGTCCGCATCCGTTTATGGGGTGTTCGAGGACCTTGGTGCGACTTTTACACTGATCCACGGACGCGCCGTAAATTTGGGCGAGACTCGCAATGGACTGTATTTGAAGCCAGAGCATGTCGATCTGAAACTCTTCGAACATGTTGGCCAGGACATCGCCACTGTGATTGAGAGTGCCCTGACCGAAGCACATTCATCTACCAATGGCCACACACCCAATTTTGTAGGGGTTAAGATGCACGATAACGATTTCTTTGCTGAATCATCAGCCTGGACCACGGTCTACCTTCAACATGGCCGCAAGCCACCCTGGGATACCAGCTACAAAGCAGGCTTGCTTTCTGAAGAAGACCAAGACGAGATTTGGGCTCTTTATGAATCGGCGGTGATCTATGTTGACTCGATCAGGGATCGTGTCACCCCAATCAACGCGGCCACAATCAAGGAACTCGTAACCGGAGAGCAAACTTCGTCGACAACATCATCCACATTGCAGACCGATCAAGATACGCTCCTGTACATCTCCGGCACCATGCACATCGAGAATAACCGCCAGACCTGGCCCGATCCCGAAGCATTGATCGATTTCTTCGAACGCGTTACTTCTCTCGGCATGCGCTGGTCGGTCGGACCAGATATCGACTGGTTGCGAAGTGAACCGCGCGCTGGGGAGATCATCCTGGCTACCGAAGCCATGGGCGTCGAGTGGGACGTTCACACCCATGCCATGGAAGATCGCGCCGAAGCAGCAGCCAAGATCATCGAACTTGGTGGGCAGCCAACAGACGTTGCTTCTGGTCTCCTCGTGGCTGAACTTGATCAGCTTTCACAACAACTGACCGCCAGCAATGGCTCTTCCTGGCAGGCCGAAGTCTTATGGGGCATCTCTGGTCTCAGCGGTAGTGCTGGACACGCGCCGGGCAATGATGACGAGTCTATCGGCCTGTGGCGGCCAGCCAGCTCCGCTGACTACACTACGCATGACCCAGAGGGAGTCTTGATCGCTGTCGGTAGTGGGACGGTAATAAACCTGTCAGACATTGAAACGTTAGTTGAGGCCATTGATGCAGGAGGCGAGTATCCATCCGTACTCAGCATCAGCTTGATGATACAGCCAGCGACCCTGCTGACACCCAAATCAGGCGAAGGATTGATCGAAATCGAAGCCTGGTTCTACCGGCTTACGGAATATCCCTTCGTGCGTTGGGCCACCATAGCGGAAACAGCAGAGGCCTGGAAAGATGCTGGGGGCATCCCCAGTCGAATGGAGAATTGGCCGTAAAGACTGACGGCCATTCGAGTCTGCGAACTGACCACTAAAAATACTGATCATGGGTATCAATACCCTCGCCAATTAAGGCGAAGAAATTAGAACATTAACAGGATGAATACA
>CAZUSV010000077.1:0-26082 GCA_964622645.1 uncultured Anaerolineales bacterium | reverse complement strand
ACACCCCCATATATGCCGCACGGTATCCTGCTCACGTAGTTTTTTCAGTAGAGTCTTTCGTGTAATCCTTACAAAGGCGTTAGTGGACAATAGGAATATCTATAAGTACACTTACTCTTAAGATAGCCATATTCAATATTGAAGCATAGTTGTAATCTAATGCCTATGGCAGTGATGCAAGATATTGGAAAAAGGGAAAGCTGATGTCAAAAAAATTGCTTTTTGCTACAACAAATTCGACCAAAGTATTGAGATTACGAGAACTTCTAAAGCAATTAAGCTTACCTTTAGAAGTAATTAGTCTTGAAGAAGTTAATATTAGTGATCAAATAACCGAAGATGGAAATACGCCAGCAGAAAATGCACGAAAGAAGGCGGAATTTCATTATAGGATCGTGAAAATTCCAACTCTGGCAGCAGATACAGGATTGTATATTGATAAACTACCCAAACATGAACAGCCGGGATTGTTTGTTCGCCAAATTCCGGGAACCAATCCTGAGAATGTGACTGATGACGAATTTATTGCTTTTTACAAACGAAAATTGCAAAAAATTGGGGGAAAAAGTAAAGGAACTTGGATAACCGCAGTAGCGCTCATGCTTTCGCCAGAAAAATTAATTAGTGAGACTTTTAGCAGTGAGACAATGTTCACCGCACAAGAGGCTACCGAAAGAACGCCAGGTGAACCTTTGAACGCTTTGCAAATTGATGTAAATTCTGGAAAGTATTTTTCAGAAATGACATTGGAAGAGCGCACAATAGTACAGGGAAAAAGCGCAACTGGGATCATCGATTTTATTGTACAATGCTACAAATTGCTCTGATAAAGCGGGAATGTAAAGAAACTCTTGGCCTGACGCCTGCCGACCATGAGTTGCGAGATTTCGACGAGAGTTTCTAGAGACCCCTTAAATTCTATGCGTGAGGATACCGCCCCACAATAATCCAACTAGTCCAAAGGAAATATCTCGTAGGCGAATGAGCAGCCCAATGCTGGCGCCAATTTCGCTACCCAATCCTAGAGCTCCTGCAGCCAGTACCTGGCTGATTTCCAAAGAACCGAGCCCCCCAGGAAGAGGCGTCAGAAAGGCCAGCCGGGCAGCAGTGATGAAAACCAGCGTGTTTCCAAAGCTGAGGTGTGCGCCTAGGAAGTTCAGCGCCAGCCAGTATTCGAAAACCAAGGCCAACCAGACCAGGCCGGAGAGCAGCATCAAAGCCACCATGGTGTAAATGTTGGATTGACAAAAACGCGCCATCTGCGTTTCTGATTTCTCGATTGTGTTGGTCACTCGCTGGAGTTTGGTTTTGTCAGACCAATATGCGGATATGCCCTTATTCAACCCGCTGATCGGTCTGATCCCAAAGTACAGTAAGATAAGATATCCCCAGGGAAGCCCAGCCAGGATAAAGATCAGCGCGAGCATTGAGAGGCTATTTCTGAAATCCAGGTAACCGCCGGCAACGACGTACACAATCCCCAGCGCTAAAAATGTGAAGTTTGCCATCAACTCAAACAGTTTATCCAGGCTGAGTGAGGTCAAGGCATCTGCTGCAGGAAGACGGTGGTATTTTTGCAGATAGTAGACTTGCAACGGCTCCCCCCCGAATTGTGGCCCGGGGGTGAAATAGCTGACCCCGAAGGCAGCTAAGCGGTAGCGCATGATTGCCAAGTAAGGCAGACGGTGACCCTGGCTGCGCAAAAGCCACCACCAGCGCAATCCAAAAAGGGTAATAATTCCGAGATTGAGCATCACCAGCAGGCCAATCTGCGTGATGCTCAACCTGGCGATAATTTCTACGATGTCTTCGAATGGTGTGATGGCGAAGACATAAGCGACCAGGGCAATCGATACCAACCAGGCCAGGGGCTTCCAGTATCGCTTGACCCAATTCATGAAGCTTTCTTTTGCCCGGCGCGGTTGGTGATCAGCCATTCTTCGGGGTTCCATAAGGCGAATCGCCCATTGCCGATAAACAGGATATAGATCAGGGCAAAGACCAGCAGCCCATAATCCAGGCTGAATTCCAGCCATTGTAGTTGGACACCAGTAGTGATCAGGGCCATGATTGCAGATGTTCTACCTAATATTCCTAGAGTAAATAAAACCATGAAGAGCAGGGACAACCCCAAGAAGATCAGACGCGCATCTTCGGGGATAGCCCCCTCTTTGGGGGGGATGATCAGGCCAAACGTTTGGGCGTGTTTCCCGTAAATGAGCACGACCAAGCCCCGGAGAATCAACGGAGCCCAATCAGTCAGCCAGGTCTTCAAAGACGTGATATTCCAAACCTGCCAAAACGAGAGTTTATCCCCCCGTCCGGTAACTTGCAGATAGTCGATCAGGAACATGCTCATGAAGGGGATCAGGAAAAGGGTGGCTGCGAAAGTAGTTCCGGGCGGCCCGACGACGGGGAAAAGCATCACGGTGATGAAGCCCATCTGCAGGCCGGCAAACAGCCGTCGAGTATTGCTCGGCTTGAGAGCGTGTACCGGGCGGCCGGCGCGCTGGTGGAAGAAAAGGCCTAGCAGAAAGAGATAGCGGGCAAAGCCAAAAGGAAGATACCACCAGGGCACCGTCCCATATTGGAAGGCCAGCAAGGTGACCACCAGCACCCCCAGGGCATCGAGGTTCATATCTAAGGTTTCGCCTAGGCGTGTGACGGTATCGCTGATGCGCGCCAGATAGCCATCCAGGAAGTCGGTGATATCGGAGATAATATAGAGGATCGCAGGCAGCCAGGCCCAAAAACCGGGAAGCTCTTCCGACAGCAGGAAGCCGCTCAGCATAGCAATGATGCTGCCGCGTATCAGGGTCATCAGATTGCCTGGCCCAAACCTGGGGAGTAGCTCTAGCTGGCTGTCGTCATTTGGGCGCTGATTTTGTGGCAGTAAGCGCCAGAGGTTGATCGATTGGATCAGCATTACCGCGCAGGCTTGTACAACCCATTGCCTGGCGAAAGCAGCATCCTGGATGTTGGCCAACAACAGGGAAGACAAGACGATCACCACCATGCTGCTCAGCGAGTAGAGCGCCCAGCGAATCCTTAGATTGGCGATTTCTTTCGAGATGGATTTTTGCATAAATTGGCATATTCTCTCAGTTTGGCGACGAACTTTTCAGCGTCTCTAACCGCTGGCGGGCATCGCTACTGAGCGGATCGAAATCGGGGTACTCTTCGAGGAAGGTTGTCAAATCGCTGATGGCATCCTCGAACTCCTCCAGGGCTTGATTTACCAGGCCGCGTCCATAATGTCCAACAGTATATCCATTGGCGATCAACTCGGAGTATCGTTCCAATGCATCTTCATATTGACCCATCTTGTATTCGATAAATGCTAGCGTATCCAGTACTTCGAAGCTATCAGGCATCAGTTCCAGAGCCAGATCGACATAGGAGAGGGCTTTTTGGAGATCGCCATCTGTGTAAGCGATATAGTAGGCTGCGCCGTTGTAGGCATAGGCAGATTCCGGGTCAACATCAAGGGCGCTTTCGTAGTCTGCAATCGCCTCTTCCAGATTTCCTAACTGGCTGTTGGCCCAGGCTCGGGATGCGTATACGTTGGCATCTTCTGTGCCCAGTTCGATCGCAGTCGTATAGTCTGCCACTCCCGATTCAAGGTCGCCAGAAAGCGCGTAAGCATCACCGCGCAGCGCATAGCTATATGGATCTTGATCGTCAATTTCGATGGCGTGCGCGCAGTCTGTGATCGCGGCTTCATATTCGCCTAAATAGGCGTAATAATAGCCGCGGCCTTGGTATCCGCTGGGAGATTCTGGATTGATCTCAATGGCGCGTTCGTAGGCTTCCAGGGCCGCGGCGGGGTCCTCCAGGTAGAGGTATGTCAGGCCCAGGTTGGTCTGCGCAGCAAGGAAATTGGGCTCCAACTCAATGGCACGCTCGAAATCCGCCAGGGCGCTTTCGAAATCTCCCAGCCAAAATGCATTAAAGCCTCTTTCGTTATAGCCCATAGCCAGCTCTGGATCCAGTTCGAGGGCTTTTTCAATCATGGCGTTCACGCTCTCGTCATCCTCGACATAATAAGACTTATATGATGCATCCGCGATATACGCGATGGCATTATCCGGATCGATCTCCAGCGCTTTTTTGATCAGCCCGCTGGCAGACATAGTGTTTCCCAGCCTGATTTCGAATAGGGCTTGTAAGGCTAAGGCCGTAGCGTTGTTGGGATCGTCTTCCAATATCGCCTTGACAGTTTCCAGGCCGCGCAGGTCGTGTTCAGTATAGAAATCTGCCAGGGCGTCCTCGAGTTGTTGATGTGGAATTGCTGCAAAGCTGCTCCCGATCAGCAGGCCGCACACCAGCAGTGCTAGCAAAAAACCCCCGCCATATTTGAGTGTTTTAGTCATTGTGATCCTCCTTCGCAATAATACTTCGACATGTCACATCACGTGTACTTCCTGAAATAGGGGGTGGCTGGGTTGCGGAGCCGCTTTGCGAGCCACCTCCTATTACCGGGCTTCTCGTCTGTAATGTGGCATTGTCAAGATACTGGTTCTCCAGGGAACGCCGAGGTGCGAGGCGGTCGGAGCATGTCCCACATCCCAAATCTGGGCATTACCACAGGAATTCCTGGAAAACCAGAATACTAATGTAACCTGAATTATAATGGATGGTAGATGATGGTGACTTGGTATTCGGAGGGCTATCCAGGAATTCCTGGAGACCCATTTGGAGGATGCTATGGATGAGAAAAGCTATCTGGAAAGATTAGACAGAAAGATGAGCAGCTGCAATACCCGCCGGAGATTATTTAGCAACGGAATCGCCGCTTTTGCCCTGTCGTTGGTGATGGTGTTTCATCTCCCCGCTGAAACCTCACCTGAGCCCCTCGACTGGCCAGAGGATGTGGGCTGGTCGCATTTTGGTCTGTTGATCGGGGGACCAGACCCCGTCGATTTCGAAGGGGCTTGGGTCAGGCCACATCCTGGGCCATTCATTTGGGGCCAAATCGAGGGCAAGCCAGGCGAGTATAACTGGCGACGCACAGATCAACTCGTCACTCAGGCGCAGAGTCGCCGTCTGGCTGTGCTGGCGACGGTATGGCCCTATGCCGATTGGGATCAGGAGGCTTGCCATGCAGATCAGCCAACTGCTGGGGGTGTTTTTCCTGAGTTTGGCGAGCTGCTCTACATGCCCTGTGATATGAGCGCCTATCTGGCCTGGCTGAGTGCCATGGTCGAGCGCTACGATGGTGACGGTGTGGATGACATGCCTGGGTTGGAATATCCTCTGCGTCATTGGGAGATGCTCAACGAGCCCGCCATGCAGAGCCCAGAATTGACCTTCTTCCAGGAAGGCCCGGCTGAATATCTCCAACTCTTGAAGCTTTCATTTACCACCGTGAGAGAAGCTGATCCCAACGCCGTGGTGCTTCCGGCTGGCCAGGCAGGGATGCAGCCAGATTTCAAAGATTTTTGGGCTGAAGTGCTTCCTGAGGCCGAGGGATATTTCGATTTAGGCAATATCCACTCCATCTCCAGTGATGATGATTTCTTCGCTGTCGAGTACCGCGCCTGGTTGGATGAATTGGGGTTAGAAGATGTGGAGTATTGGATCACGGAAGCCCTGGTGGGGAGCATGGGACCCTTCGGAGAACCGCCGCTTGACGATGAGCAACTGGCCCAACTGACCTTCACTGGTTATGCTACTGCCTTTGGTCACGGTGCGCAAGTGGTCTTTAACGTTGGCGGCCATGATCCCACTGGCGGTCCGGGAAAAGCCTCGGGGGACACATTCGTGATGATGGCCCAAATCCTGGGTGATTTCGAGCGAGTAACCATGCTGGCCGAGAATGCGGTGCAGTTCGATATGCCTGATGGTCGTCAAATCTATGCTTTGTGGGACGGTGCCAGTTTGCCCCCAGAGGTGAGTGGTACTGTCGAAGTGGTATCCTATGCAGGCGAAACATCCCAGGTAGATGCCGGGGAGGTGAACACGTTTTTGCCCGTATTGGTTGTCACTCAACCTTAGAGAATTTTTTTCACAACGAAACCAAATGGAGAGTCCTCCGAAAATTGGGTGTGCGCACGCAAAGCGGCTGCACCCGCTGAACACAGCCTATTTTCGGGAATATCCGTTCCATCAAACTTAAAGAGGAGAAAACTGATGACTGAAGAAAACAACTATCTCGAAGATCGTCTTGAAGGTCAACGAAAATGGCACTCTGATAAGGCTAGTTTGAATAAAAATCGGTATCAATTGGTTGAGATGATCACCATCATTGCTGGTGCAACCATCCCGGTCATCAATGTAATTGATTTTGAGTTTATCAATGAGCCTTCGATCCGCTTTCTTTCCGCCCTGATTGGTGCGATCATTGTCGTCGCCGCCGGCCTCAGCAAATTGTTCAAGTTCCAGGAGAACTGGATCAATTACCGTACTTTGTCTGAAACGCTAAAGCGTGAGCAGGAATTCTATCGTTACGAAGTGGGGGACTACGATGCTCGCAGCGATCAGAAGCGACTGAAATTACTCGTTCAGCGGGTCGAGAATATTTTGGCCAGCGCGACAGAACAATATATGGCCGTGCATAAGGCGTCTCAAGAACAGGCCATGCAATCCACTGAAGAGATTGTTGAATGATTTGATGCACTATCATCATCTTAATTGAAAAGGAGCGGCCTGAACGTTCGGGCTGCTCCTCATTTTTGGGGAGAATCCTGATCCCAAGCCTATTTTTGTATCTCAAAGGTTTTCGAAACCCAGCCGGTGCAGTCCCCTGTGATTGCACTGCAAGCCCTGGCTTTGATGGTGTATGTGCCATTACTCAGGCTGTCCCATTGACTCTGACTCATTGGGGTGCAGCTAGCATCCCCTCTAAATGCACAATAGCGTATGATTTGTTCGTATATGCTGTATCCGAGAGCATCAATTATGAAATCAACGCGATCAATATCTTTACCATTGATACGATCATTACCGACCCAGGCTTCGGCTTCGAAATTCGTTTGGCTGATGTCGGTAATCACCTGGCCCTGGGTTGGATTGACGATCTCTATATTGATGACTTCGGTTTCTGTAGGTGTGGGTTGGGGGGTGAAGGTTTCAGTGGGGATAGGTGTATCCGATGGAGTATTCGTAGCAGTCGGTAAGGGTGTTGATGAACTTATTGGAGTTGGCGGCGGAATTGTTGGTGTGCCCGTGGGATTTGGCGTATTGCTTGGGACGGGTGCGCTGGTAGGTACCGGAGTGTTCGAAGGCTGAGGAGTTGGAGTAGCATTGGGAACTACTGAAAACGTTGGGCTTGGCAGGATATTCGTCTTCGTAGACGTGGCGGTCTTGGTGGGAAATAATGTTGCCGTGACGCTGGCTGTCCATGTTGGGCGTCTTGTGCGAGTGCCAGTGGGTGAAGGCGTGAAAGTAGATGTCGGGGTGTATGAGAGTTCGGGGGTGACACTTGGGACAGGGGTTTCCAGCTGAGATAAAGCCCTGATTACTCGTTCGGTGATGTCCTCCCCGTCAGCCGCTTCGTCGCGGAAAATATCCTCAATGATTTCTAGGGATACGCCCGGATTGGCAACACCTGGATCTGCACTGTAATCGGCGCGTTCTCTAACCTGGATGGAAATGGGTAAAGCTTCAGTGGTTTCAATCTGCGCTAATCCTTGAATGAACACGCTCAGACCCAAACAACTCACTCCCAGAAAAATGATCAGCAGAATGAGGAACCTTTGCAGGCTCACGCGCTTTAAACTATCCATCTCCCTCCATGATAAATGGCCCGAGGATATATTGATGCGCTTGGGCAATTTCGCCTAGTCTTAAGATGCGGAAAACCTCCATGGGCTCTGGTTTGCCCTTGAAGGAGTGGAATCCCTGGGAGACAAGTTGGAACTCTTCTCTGTGCTCTCCCAGAGCCAGATATGTATCATGGCTGATGAGCGCACTGCTTACCCCTAGGATCTTGGTCAGGTTCTCCAATCTGTGGGTCACATTGACTGTGTCGCCAATGATCGCGTAATGAAGTCGCTCCATTGAACCCATGCCGCCCGCAGCAACCACACCGGTGTTGATACCAATCCCAGTGATCAAGGGGGGTTCACCAGCCTCGCGCCGTAAAGCGTTCATGGCTTTGATGGTTTCCAGCATGTCCAGGGCTGATAGACAGGCTTGGTAAGCACTCTTCTGTGGGGAAAGGTTCACTGGCAAGACTCCGAACACTGCCTTGAGTGAGTCGCCCGTAAATTCATGAGTCAGTCCGCCATAGCTATTTATGATCGGGACGAGCTCACCATAATAACTATCGAGCCAACTCAAAATGGTTGTTGGATCAACCTGGTCTGAAATCTTGGTAAACCCCCGGATATCTGTAATCATGATTGTGGCGACAGTGTCCTGTCCACCTAGCTTCAAATTTCCAGTAGTGATGCCCCTGCGAAGCTGATCGCGCACCTGGGGAGTGATTGTCCTTCCCAGGAGATCTCGATAGATCTCACCTTCGCGCAGGTGCGAGGTCATCGAATTGAATGCGTGAGCCAGATAGCCTAATTCATCATTTCCTTTGGGCTCAACAAGCACATCCCATTTCCCCTGGCTGACGTGCGTCGCCGCAGATACCACTTTGGCAAGCGGTCTTGTGATCAGCCGGGCGATATTGATGCCGATGACAATGATCAACAGCACTGCAATGCTGGCAAATATCATGATTTGGATTTGGGTTGCCAGACTGGGTTGCACGAAAAATGACTCTGCCAGTGATACGCCCAGCAGGCCGAGGTCGACTCCTTCGCGTACCTCCCAGACACCCAAGATTTCGCGATATCTAATTTCCGCAGCATCGATTGAGCGCAGGTGACTTTCTGTGATCTGATTTTTCAAGATGGTCTCAACCAGGTCTGCTGGTACTGTGATATCTTTTTGGCCGATCAAAGTGGTAGCCTTGGCTACCCCTGATGGATCATAGATGGTGATATGGGCGAATGTATTCTCCTCCCCCAGCAAGGTCTGTCGCATGTCGTAAACTAGGGATTTCAAGGTGCGGCCAACAAGTACGATCCCGACAAGCTGGTCGTCTGCGCCATAAATTGGACCAGCAAAATATAAATAATCCCCCTGGGGCATATCGACAAGACCGGCATATTTATCGCCCATGCCATCAACCTGGATGGAAACTATTTTTTGAACGAATTCCTGTTCAGCCAGAATGGGGTCTTGGCGGGAAAATTCATACTGCTCACGTTGGCCATCGGCAACGTGGCGCATAGAGAACATGGCTATTCCTTGAGAATCAAGAATTTCGATAGCTTCTTCTCCGGAATTGAGCACCACACCATAGATCAACTCTCGAATCTCTTCCGCATCTTCTCTTTGGATGGCGGCATCCAAGCCATTGATATGGGTAATCAGACGCACAGATTCCAGATAGCGATTTTCTTCATCAACCATCCAGGTTGACGCTAGACGGCCAGCTTCTATCAAGTTATTCTTGAAGCGCTCTTCGATAGCATCGAGTGCTACCTGGGTAACCAGATACCCAGCCCCTACAGCCAGAATGAGTGCCAATACCAGGTAAGGCAGGATTATTTTCAATTGGACTGGGGTTTTGATCCTGGGCAGGGTGGCCTGCATCCTTTTGCTGGCAAGGCTGGTTTGGTCTGAGAGGTTCGTTAACTGAACGATAGCCCGATCTAGACGCGCCGCTGTGAATGGGGCTCTCAAAATAGTTCTTGGCCCAGATTGTTTTATGCTTAGTTCCCGATCTAGATCAAAGCTTTGTTCAGTGATCAATACTTGTGTATGGGGATACTTTTGATTGATGAGCTTAATGGTTCTATTGACAAAAGCCTCTGGACATTCTAAATCCAGTACGACTAGATCTGGATTTGATTTATCTACTAATTGAAAGAATTCAGCAGCGCTGTTGACAATATAGGGTCGATCACCCCGCTCAGTAAAAAGATCAACCAGAAGTCCGGCGTTTTCTGCATCTGTTTGGATAATGAGTGCCAGCATTTATGCGCACCCTATCTCGCACGTATGGCTTCCTCTAGTTGAGTTTTTAGTTTTCTTGCTAGAGAATTTAATTCAAAGCTTGTTCCGTCTGTTTCATAACGCAGTTTGTAAGGCAGATTCTGGTTTGTGGCCAGGGTAAAGTTATTGCCTGTGTGAGAGATTGTGCCCCTGATTGTAACGCCTATTTTTTGCTCGATCTCAGCCTTGGTGAGTCCTTCCAGGCCAACAGCCCGATTTAGGACAGGAAATATGCGCTCTTTCACTATCTCTAGTTCAGCGAGGTAATCAAGAGCACTTTTGGTAAGGTCGACAGTGACAAGATCGGGACCCAGCACGACGACGATTACTCCTGACTGTTGCACAATTGGAATACTGATGCGGGAAAGGGTGCGACCCAGGTCGACCAGAACATAGTCAAACCTCTCTCTCAACGACAGGAATAACGGCCCCATACCGTCGGGATTCACATCTTGAGCTTCTCGAGGGGTACGGGAACCAGCCAAAATCGAGAATCCCCAATTATCCAGAAATGGCAGGCTGGTATCTAGGGTTTGGATGGTAGCTGACATTTCTTGTGCGGAAAGCTCAGCGATCGTACTGCATTCCTCGAGACCGACCATCAGGGAAATCGAGCCCAGGGGTAAAACCAGATCTGCAACCAAAATTTCTTTTGCAGTATCTACTTCGGTCAGCGCATGCGCTAAATTCAAGCAGAGTGTGGAAGTACCATTGCCTCCTTTGGCACTAAAGAAACTGATCACCCTGCCACGATTGTACCTTTCCTTTTCTAAGCGAGCAAAATAACTGGCGCACTTGCCTAATAATTCTTTTTCCGCTCCACGTTTCTTGACGATATAGTCATTTACCCCCTTGGTGAGTAACGAGGCGATTTCGTCGGGATCATCTCTGCTGGATAGTACGATGACATTCGTTTTTTCCAGATTCGGATCCTTGCGAATATCTTCGAAAACGGCAACACCATCGATGTCTGGCAAAGTCAGATCAAGCACTAACAATTGGGGTGGGTCAGTGCGAATACTTTTTAGACCCTCATATCCTGTGTTGGCAGTGGTAGTTTGGTAACCTGCTTTCCTTAATACCTTTTTCAGCAAGTTCAACGTGATCTCGTCGTCATCAATTATGAGAATCTTTTTATCCATCTGTTTCTCTTAGCGGAGTAATGATTTGGAGTTATCTCGTTGGTACAAATTGAGGGCTACCATAACAAATTACAGGCATTTATAGTGTACTGCAACATTCCAATTGTAGCAAATATGCAGGTTGGGTCAATAACGCTAGAGACTTACTCAGCCCCATCCCCTCATTTTCAGACAAATTCGTTGTATGTTGCGCATAGTCGCCTTAGTCTGTGCCTTCGATTAATTAGGAAGTTATGGGTCTCTAGGAATTTCCGTGGTAATGTCCAGATTTGGGGGTATGCAGCGTGCTCTGCACGCAGCATACCCCCAAATCTGGGAGTTACCCCAGCGATTCCTAGAGAGTTGAAGTTATGGGCGTTCGATGCGGGGTACAAACCAGAATCCGTGCGCCACGTTGGTTCTATCTGTAAGAGTAACGGTATTCAAGATGAACTCTACTGTCTCGCCCGCTAAAAAGGACAGATCGATATCAAGATAAGTTGCCTTTCCGTTATAATCCTCGAACCATTCCCATTCATCCTTGGTTCTGATTACTCCGCCAGCATCTTTGTAGAGTAATTGGAAATCAATACTGCAGCCTTTCATATCGGCCATACATCCGATACCAGCCTTGAAGCGATCCCCGGCTTGTACTGTGAATGGGGGGTATTTGCCCTGGATGGAGCCATACTGCTGCTCATAGGGGTGAACCCACAATGTGAGCTCGTCATCCAGGCGGTGTTCCATATTGGGTGTTACCAACAATGTGACGAATCCAGATCCGGGGGCTGTCGACCCCGAGCACTCAAGCTCGCTTTCCTGGGTTACTCCATCGATTTCCCAATATACTTTCCATTCGGCATCGCAATAGTTGATCGCAAAATCATAGGCGAAAGTTTGCGCAGGTTGTGCTACGTTGAACTTTAAAGGAAGTAAGCCGCGCTTGTTTTCACCAGTCCCAAACCAATAGCCCTGACTATCATTCAGAATCCAATAGCTCTCATAGGTGCCTTCATTCTCTGGGGCGGTAAACACCACTGAGACATTTCCCAATTCATTAGGCTCAACAGTTTCTTTCAGTGGGTTAGATTCTGCTGCCCCCAAAAGATCGCCGTCGGAATAGGCCACACTATAGTTAGTATCCCAGGTGCATATACCGGTGTTCTGAAGTCTCCATACTTTGGTAAATTTAACCCCGGGTGGGATTGCGGCTCCCTCGGGCACGGTCACATCGGAGATGAATATGGCCTTGTTACAGTTTTCACTCACTGTAGAGCCCTCACCTACCCCAGACTTGGAGGAGTCGAATTTCGAGGTTGGCGAAGGAACCGGGGTCGGGGTTGGTGACGGGAAGATATCTCCGGTGCGCACAATCGAACTGATGATCTGTTCCACCTCGTCTAGGATATTGGCAGGGATGGTAAAGTTTGCATAATCTCCAGTGTCAATCAGGTTGTCTTCCAGACGGATGTGATAGGTAATATCATCAATGCTCTCACCCGCAAAAATTAGCTTATCCTTACCATCTTCTACAATGACGTGTTTGGGGATATCGAGTCCCAGTAGGCTTAGACTGCCACGCACCTCGAGGGTTCCTGGCGGGATGCTCTCTCCGATTTCGGTATTCTCCCAAAGGAATTTATATTGGATCAAGAGCTTATAATCTGCATACACTAATCGTAGTGTTTTGGCAGCAAATCCACCGCTTTGAGTCACCCTCCCAGGAGGGGTGAAGGTAATCGTCCAGTTACTGGGATATTGGAGCGCCAGGCGATAGGTGTCGTCGGTGTAAGTCAGTGTTGTAATCCCTGGTGTGGGTGTAGATGTTGCTGTGGGAGTGGGAGTTTGGGCGATTTCATCGCTGTGCTGGGCGCTCAGATGCCCCGTTGTGCTGGAGGTTTCTGAAACCTGCCCAAAGGCCTCGACGACTCCCTCCCAGGCAAAATTTATCCCTTCGTTGGTAATCAGAACAGTATAGATAATTTCATTCACTGGCACGAGCGGAAAAATTACAGACGCAGACCAATTGCCTGCGATGTATTGGTATGCCGATGAACCTACCATGCCTTGGGGAGTGATGTCCTCTTCATTCCAGGCCTCATTTTTAGTGGGGACGAACAGTCCATAATGATCCCGGATATAGAGCATGGCGGCATTTCGGGCGGCCTGGGGAGTGTCGATGGAAATTTGTGGTTGGTTATCCAGGATTCCTGTATCTACCCCGGCGTCGCTTTCCCCAAAAAAAGGCAGAGTGCAACTGCCGAGTATCAGAACACCGATCAGAAGGAGCAAGAAATATAATCGTTTAAGTCTTGATACTGCCATCGCTACCTCTTCTCAGTGTCATGAATTCATGCTCGGAACATTCTTAAGCATATCACCATTTTCTTTGGTTATCGAATCGACTCTCTAGGAATCGCCGGGCTAGCCCCCAAATCTGGACATTACCACGGGAATTCCTAGAGGCCCATCGAATCAAAACGCCACCCTGTAATGGATGGCGACGTTTTTGATCGTTGCTTGTAGGTCTACAGCGGCCGCAAACGTGCTGCCAGGTCTTTTAACTGTTTGAAACCGACTGGTTTCAATAGCACAAGGTCAGCGATATTATTGAGTTCCCTGGCTAGGCTGCTATCAGCTGTCGCCACAATCACACGCACATCTGAAAGGCGATCGTCATTACGAATGTAATCCAGAAGATCTATGCCCTTGAAGAGTGGGATATGCAAATCCAAGATGATAATCGCGGGCAGCACCTGATCCAGGCGGTCTTTGGCTGACTGGCCGTCATAGAAAACTTCAACTTGATAATCGGCTTCTTCGAGGGCTTCAGCGAATGCCAGGGCCAGGTTTCTGTCATCCTCGATTACGAATCCAAGTGTTTGTTCCATAGTCGGAGTATCCTTCAAGAAACGATGGCTATTACTACTGCGCAAGGTTGCGCTTAGGCCGGTCTCCTGACCGTGCCGGCACGGTCAGGAGACCGGCCTAAGCGAATTTGATAGTGATAGAAAACGTCAACCTTGCGCTGTAATACGATACATCATTATGATAATTGATTCTGAGTGAATTAGCACCTTACACTTTTGTTATTATATGTCAATTTAGTAGTGAGACTATGCTAAAATTTTATAATTCTCAGTTGATCTAATAGATGGATGCTGGAACGGGACTGCTTTCATTGAAATCAGCGCAAAGTGCATGTCGATTCCACAGGAACAACTTTCGCCTCCCCTGCGTGTAGATATCTCGTATGGATTGAGCACCCTGGGCACTTCTGTAATGAGGTTTATCTACTCCAGTTGGCTGCTATATTTCTATGTACCTCCTGATGATACGCCCCTGGTGCCGGTGGCTTTGTTTGGCATGGTGATATTCCTCTCCTGGTCAATTAGCTCACTGATCACCCCATATATCGGGTACCTTTCTGATAATACCCAGAGTCGTTGGGGACGCCGCCTGCCCTATATGGCGATTTCGTCGCTGCCCTTTGTGGGGGCATTTCTTTTGCTGTGGATGCCGCCACTCAATCATGAGTCGTTACTGAACTTGGTTTACCTGGGGGTGATGGCGATCATTTATCGTCTAGCATCAGCCTTCTACCATGTCCCTTATCAGGCGCTATTGCCGGAAATTGCCTCTACAGAACGACATCGGGTGCGCATATCAGCATGGCAATCGAGCTTTCTTCTATTAGGGATGCTGTTGGGTGGCTTGTCTGGATTGCTGATCGAGGCACGTAGCTTCCAGATCACGGCGCTCATTTTCGCCGCCTCTGTGTTCCCATTGTTGATTTTACCTCTGGGCTTCATTAAAGAGCGCCTGGGTCGACAAATTCAAAAACAAACCCGCCTGGGGTTTTGGGAAAGTCTCTCCATTGCTTTCAGCAACAAGGCCTTTATGTTATTTGCTATCGTTTGGGGGATTTATCTGATGACGACCACATTAGTGCAGTCTTCGATTCCCTTTATTGTGACCGAGGTCTGTCAAATGCGAGAATCGGAGTCGGTGTATTTTTATATCCCCGGCGTCCTGGCTTCCTTGGCTTGGTATCCTGTCGTGACCTGGCTTGCTAAGCGCTGGGGAAAATGGAAGGTATATTCAGGATCCTATCTGGCTTCAGCGCTGATCTTCCCTGGCACAATGCTTTTGGGAGGCTGGTTACTGGTATCCCTCAGCGTTCAATGCGTCTCCTGGGCTGTATTCCAGGCTGTTGCCATATCAGGTGTTACGGTGCTTGCTTCTGCCTTTGTTGCAGAGATCACTGATTTAGATGAAATCAATACAGGTCAGCGTCGTGAGGGCGTGTATTTCGCAGTCATGAAGGTGCTTGATCAGCTTTTTTCTGGTGTGGCGTTGCTGGTTTTGCCAGTCATCTTGCTGCTTGGGCGCAGCCGCTACGCTCCAATGGGTCCCTTAGGTGTACGCATGGCTGGAGTTGTCGCCGGCGCGCTAATGCTGGTGGGATTCTTATTATTTTTACGTTATCCGATTCGGCAAATAGATACCAATATAATCTCGAATGAAGGGAATTAGCTATGGATTTATATAATGAAGTTAGCAAATTGCTAAAACAGATTGGTCCAGGTTATATGAGAAGCACCGCCTATGATACTGCCTGGGTCGCTCGCCTAGTAGAATTTGATGAGCCTATTGGTTTTCAGGCTTTGGAATGGTTGAGAGAAAATCAATTGCCCGATGGAAGTTGGGGGGCTAGAGAGCTTCACTATCACCATGATCGCCTGATTTGCACTTTGGCGGCAGTATCAGCATTGGCCCATAATGGGGACAGCCGCGATCGCAATCGGTTGTCGAGAGCTCGCTTAGGATTGGATACTGCCACTAAGGGATTGCCCGCAGACACCGTAGGGGAGACGATCGGTTTTGAAATGATCACCCCTACTCTATTAGAAGAGGCCAGAACGTTAGGAATTCTCCGCCGGCAAACAGATGACTTTACCAAATTGCCTATAACGATCTACCAGACAAATGGCTCGCAATCGGTTAAACGTAAAGCCGACAATGTATTGGATCGATTGGTTCGTCAACGAATAGCTAAAATTAAGAAACTTCCTAAAGGAATCATTAATCGAGATTATACTGTGGCATTTTCGACTGAAATGGTCGGTAGAGATGGCACAGAAATGTTAGATATTGAGAACCTTCAAGAACCAAATGGCTCTATAAGTTATAGTCCTTCAGCAACAGCATATTATGTATTATATGTCCGCCGCCAAGATGAGGCCGCACTCAGTTATTTGAGGGGTGTTGCTAACATCAATTCCAAAATATATGGAGGAGGTATTCCAAATGTGGCACCTTTCGATACTTTTGAGCCGGCTTGGAGTCTGTGGAATTTGTCATTGACCGATATTTTGGACAATCAACTTCTTTCATTTTGTAAACCTCATATCGATTTTCTAGGGAATGCCTGGAAACCGCAAGTTGGCATAGGTTTTACTTCGAATTACAATTCTACTGACTCGGATGTAACAAGTGTAACTTATGAAACCTTGAACCGATTTGGGCATTCACTAGATGTTAATGCAATCTTGCATTATCAAGAAGACAGCTACTTCCGTTGTTATGATTTGGAAGCAAATCCCTCGATTAGTGCAAATATTCATGTTCTTAGTGCTTTGAGAGAAGCTGGGTTTAAACGCGAACATCCAACCATTAAAATGCTCATAGATTTTCTTGCAGAATCTAGATTTTTGCAGATGTTCTGGTTTGATAAATGGCATAGTTCGCCATATTATCCAACCGCGCATGCTATCATTGGTGGGCTTGGTTATATTGATAAAATGATCGAAGAAGCTGTAACCTGGGTAATTGAAACGCAAAATCCAGATGGTTCCTGGGGATTTTATGTGCCTACTGCTGAGGAAACAGCATATAGTATTCAGGCTTTAGCAATCTGGAAAAGGTATGGTGGAGATGTTGAGATTGATGTCTTTATGAAGGGCATTGACTGGCTATCGGAGCATTTAGATGATGCCTATCAGCCCCTGTGGATCGGTAAATGTTTATATTGCCCTGAATTAGTGGTCCGATCAGCGGTTCTCAGCGCGCTAATTTTAGGTCAAGAAATTTTGAGGTGAATTGATGATACCGATCGAAAATCTGTTAGATATTTCTACGACCGATTCGGAGAATCAGCGGAGAGGTCGCCTTCTGAATATTGTCTTGATTGGAATATTTATACTAACTGTGTTGATTATTCCTTCAATTTTTTTGGTTGGGAAATTTCTTCCTGGTGATTGGCAAAGTTTCTCGTCTGTTCTGTGGGTGGCTGTAATTTTTATATTTGTGCTTGGATTCCTCTATTGGCTCAATCGAAGAGGCAAAGTTCTTCTCACAAGTATTCTATTTACTCTTTTATTAGTGTTTGCGATAACTTTGTCTAATATTGAAGCCTTTGGTCGTGGGGATACTAATTTCTATTTTGTGATCCCGATTTTATTAGCGAGTGTTCTAATTCGCCCCATAGCCAGTTTTGTTCTTGCAGCGATAATCACAATCGAGTCGATTTTAGTTGCCTTACAATTGAATTTGGTACCCGATTATTACTTCACTGCATTTGGCATGTTTGCGATTGCCTTTGTTTCATGGTTGACATCTCGTAACCTTGAAAATGCGCTCAGAGATTTACGCATCATCAACCTTGAACTGGATCAGCGCGTGGAAGAGCGCACCAATGAGTTGGCCAACGCCAATGCGCAACTAGAGCAACAAGCCCAGGAATTGGCCAAAGCCAATGTGCAGCTTAAAGAGCTTGACAAGCTTAAGTCAAAATTCGTTTCCGATGTTTCCCATGAATTACGCACCCCCATCAGCAACCTAGCGATTTATCTTGAAATGCTAGCCAAAGGTAGCCCAACGAAGAGGGAACGTTATCTGGAAGTTTTGCAAGAGGAAACCACGCGCCTGCAGAGTTTGGTCTCGAACGTGTTGGATTTGTCGCGCATGGAAAAAGGGGTAACTGCTACGAATTTCGTTTGGACTGATATCAATGCGCTTGTTGCCAATATGGTGACCGCCAATCGGCTTGGGGCTGAAGCCAAAGGTTTAGCGTTGAATTTCATGCCGGAAGCAGATTTACCCAAAGTGTTGGTCGATGTGGATCTGATCAACCAGGCGCTGATCAATTTGATTGCCAATGCCATCAATTACACGCCGGTGGGTAACGTGAACGTAAAAACCTGCTTCGACGAAGATGAGTCTCAGGTTGTCTTGGAGATCGCCGATACGGGTGTCGGTATAGCAGACGATGACATCCGGCACATTTTTGAGCGCTTCTACCGGGGAACGCAGGCTGGACAATCCACGATCCCAGGAACTGGATTGGGGCTGGCAATCACCAAAGAGATCATCGAAAAGCATGGCGGCAGTATATCGCTAGAGAGCGAAGTCGGTGTTGGCTCGACCTTTACGATTTGTTTGCCTGTAGCTAGAACTGAGGATTGAAATTATCGAATGATTACGAATTCCCTCCCCAGCCTAAATGATTTCCTTGGAGCATCATTAGCAGAAATCCGCCCATATGCACCGGACACTTTCGTTTATGCTGCTTCAGGGACGCGTCGGGCTGCGGTTTTAGCGGGTGTACCGACAGCGGGGGATGAGTTTCCTAAGTGGAGTAAAAGGGGATTATTCCAAAGCATTGATCTGATCTTCCAGCACGGGGTCAAACATCTCATTATGCCCATGCTGGTACCAAGTCAGTTTCGTGAGACAACCGAGGGCTATCAAGAGCATCTCTGGCGTTGGTATGTCGAGGGTTTGACTGGTCCTGATTCCCTGGATCATTACCAGCGTAAAGACTGGCGGGTGCGCTTTGCCTTGGGCGAATTTATCCCTCAAATTCAGGATGCTGCTGAGTGCTTGAAAGCCAATACGCCTCCTGAAGCTACGTGCACCTTGTGGTGTTTTGCAGTACCCGATTTTTATAAGGTCTGGGAATGGGTTTTGCAGAGAACACAAGAGTCTGGGTCATCGTCTTACTCGCAAGCCGTGAAAGCAGTCTATGGTGAGTTGATCCCACCAGCGTCGATTTATTTGGGAACCGTTAAGCCGCTGCTTTCCATCTCTCAATTACCGCCTCTGCTGTTGACAGATGAAGTGCAGTGCTATTGGAACCTGCGACCTGGATACAGCCTCGATCAAACGCAGTTGCGATCGATCTTGTACGATTATGCCTTTCTGCGCAAAACCTGGCAGAAAGATAAAACCGGACGCGCTGAGCAGGCTTTGGTCCATCGCCAGATTTGGGAGCGGGGAGATATCCTGGGGCTGGGAAAACGCCTGGGACCCTTCTGGTATCCCGATTCGCTGCAATCGGAATAGAACCGCCTGGGGCAAGGTTGACCTTTGCGACAGCGATGATGTTCTCATTTTGCATCATTAGGTGATAAGACCATCAAGGGGATTTTCCTATTCGCGGCGCGCTTTTTATAGTTTACGTATCCCGGGTACATCTCTACAACTTGTTCCCAATAATCATCATATTCATTCTGTGTTGCTTCACGGGCAATGTAAGATTTGACCTCTTGGCCAATAGTTAGTTGAACTTCTGGATTGGCGATCAGGTTGTAGTACCAGTTCGGATAATGGGACTGACCCCAATTTGAGGCCACGAGGATTACCTTTTGATCTTTGATCAACCCTAATAAGGGTACGCTGCGAGGCTTTCCGCTTTTAGCCCCAATTGTCGTAGCGATGATCACTTGTGTGCCTGTAAGAATGCTTGTCAGGGATTTTCGATTGTTGGTGCGTCGAAGAACCGCTTCATCTAAGCGATGCGCCAAGCGTGAAAATAACCATGCGCCAGGTTTCGATGAGGCGATTTTATACACGGTTCTTTGCATAATGTTGTAAGTTGACATTGTCAAGGTAGTTACGGCGAGGATTAGATTTATTTCTTTGAATTATATTCCATGATCCACGGCTTTCTTAAAGTCGCACTTTTAGTGTCATTGCGAGGGCGAAGCCCGAAGCAATCTCCTACTTTGCAGCGAATTCTGCCATAAGGAGATTGCTTCGTCGCCAAAGAGCGGCTCCTCGCAATGACAAAAATGAGCTGGATTTCTGACTTTAAGAAAGCCCTGTTCCATGATCGGGTTTGCCTTCCGCGATTTTTTCAGTTAGGATATGGTAAGAGATGGTGTGTTCATGACCGAGAAATTCCAGCCTGCCTATCTGAAATTGCTCGAGCGAGGTGAGTTCAAAGAGCGCCTTGCCCAAGCCTATGCCCGCCTCTCCGATTGTGACATATGCGCCCACGCCTGTCAAATCGACCGCCGTGCTGGGGAATTGGGTAAGTGCAAAACAGGGGAGCGAGCCCGCATCAGCAGCTACGGCCCCCATATGGGTGAAGAGGATCCTTTACGAGGATACCAAGGCTCGGGCACCATCTTCATGACGCGCTGCAACTTGCGCTGCCAGTATTGCCAGAATCATGATATCAGCCAGAGGAACACAGGCTACGAGATCGAGCCCGAGGATTTGGCGGCCATCATGTTGGAGCTGCAGCAGCGCGGCTGCCATAACATCAACTTTGTTTCTCCCAGCCATGTGGTGCCTCAGATCATGGCCGGTGTGTTGATTGCTGCGCAGGCTGGGTTGTCCATCCCCTTGGTTTACAACACTGGCGGGTATGACTCCCTGACTACCCTCGAACTGCTTGATGGCATTATCGATATCTATATGCCCGATATGAAGTATGCCGATCCCATACTGGCGGAACGTTACTCTAGGATCAAGAACTATCCCCAGATCAACCAGGCCGCGGTCAAAGAGATGCATCGCCAGGTTGGCGATTTACAGCTCGATGGTCGCGGAATCGCCACCCGCGGCTTGCTAATCCGCCATCTGATCTTGCCCGACAATCTGGCCGGCACTGATAAGATCGTCAAATTCCTGGCAGGAGAGATTTCCAAGGATACCTACCTCAACCTGATGGACCAATACCGCCCGTCTTACCGCGCTCACCATTACCCAGAGCTTACCCGACGCATCTCCCAAGCGGAATTCGATGCCGCTGTCAAAATGGCCCATGATGCCGGTTTGAATCGTCTCGATAAGCGCAGAGCATTCATCTTTTCATTTTGAGATGGAACGGATTTATCCGACAAAAGGGTGTTCGCAGGGGCGGAGCCGCTTTGCGTGCGCACACCCTTTTTTCGGGAGATATCCCGTTAGAGTTTAGCACATCGGGGCAGCCTAATTATTTTATTAAAACAATAAAATAATTAGGAACGCGGTTCCTGCCAGGAACCGCGTTCCTGGCCAAACTTATTTCCAGACACATTCCGGAGTCTACTTTGTGGTTTTCTCGCCAAGTTTTCAAAAATACTCATCGATCTGGAGTCCGACGTCTCCTGACGTCGGGAGATCTAGAAAAATCTTTAGGAGGCACCATGAGAATACCTCGACGGCAATTAATTCTTCTCTGTCTGGTGGGCATTTTGGTTATGCTGGCTTGTGGCATTCTTGGTGCTCCAGCCACCCAAGCGCCTCTGCCTACTTATACCGCGCTGCCAACTTACACCTCATTTCCTGATTTAGCTACTCCATCAGCGACTGCTCTACCAACCGCATCACCAACCGATCCAGGGATGACATCATCAGATGCAACGCCAACAGAGTCAATCGAGGCAACCCCAACGCCGGGCTCGATCGCTTTGTCTGACGAGAACATCACCCAATATACCGAAACCATGCGCATGGGGCTTGGTTCTGTTTATGATGTTGATTTCAGCCCAGAAGGGGATATGATTGCCGCAGCGGGAAGCCTGGGAATTTGGGTCTATGATGCTGAAGATCTTACAGCCTTAAGCTTGTTCGAGGGCCATACTCGCAGCGTTGTCAGTGTGGATTGGTCGCCCGATGGGCAGTGGATTGCCTCGGGGAGCAAGGACAAAACCATCCGTATCTGGACTGTCGATGGTCAGGAAGAAATGCTTCTGGAAGGCCATGCCGGGCAGATCAACCACGTAGCCTGGTCACCGAATAGTAAGAACCTGGCCAGCGCCAGTAGAGATGGCGATGTGCGCCTTTGGGATTTGGGTACCGGGGAAACCTATCTTCATCTAGAAGATCTGGCCAACGATGTATTTTGTGTGGCCTGGTCGCCGGATGGCAATACTCTGGCAGTGGGGGCCATCAGCGAAGCAATCCTTCTGTTTGATGTTGACAGTGGGGATATGCTGTCTTCGTTGGAAGGTCATGAAGATTGGGTATATGACCTGGATTGGTCTCCGGATGGAAAGAAACTAGCTTCTGCTGAACGCGATGATTCCATCCGCATTTGGGATGTTAGTACTGGAGCAAGCCAGGAAGTTGATCTGAATGTAAGCCCCCTAGCTTTTGGGTATTCGATTGCTTGGTCGCCGGATGGCTCACGCCTTGCGGCTGGTTTTGCCGATAACTCGATTCGCATTCTTTCTAGCTCAGGGGAGGTAGAAAATACTTTGTATGTCCCTTTCAAAGAAGAAAGCGCTGCTTTCAAGTATGACATCCCCTACGGTGTTAATAGTGTTGCCTGGTCGCCAGATGGCTCTAAACTGGTTTCTGCAGGGGTATTAGACACCCTACGTCTTTGGGAAGTTTCTACGGACACTCAAAGTGAGGGGATCGAAGGATCGTTTGAGTTGATCTATGATGTCATCTGGTCGCCAGATGGAGCCCTCATGGCAGTCAATTATTCCTCCCATGTTCAGGTTGTAGACACCCAGACAAGACAGGTCGTTCAAGTGCTCGAGGGATATGAGCCTTATGTGCAACACTTGGCTTGGTCCCCCGATGGAACCTACCTGGCTGCGGGGGGATTAGCCTCGGATGTTTGGGTGTGGGATTTGCTCTTTGCCGATCGTTTGCTGATTCTTGAAGGGCAGGGAGATTTCATCAATGACCTGGCCTGGTCGCCCGAGAGTAACTTACTGGCTGTCGGGGATGGAGATGGGTTTGCACGAATTTGGGATATGGAAACAGAAGAGACAGTTCAATCATTAAACGATATCCCCCTATTCGGGATTAGCGACCTGTCCTGGTCTCCCGATGGCTCGATCCTGTTGATCATTGGATTCTCAAAAACGTCTTGGATCTGGGATCTTGAGAACAATGAACTAATCCAGGCACCGGTTGAATTTCCCGAATCCTTGCACAGTATTGCCTGGTCTCCGGATCAGAATTATGTAGCTCTTGGAGGCGACAATACGATCTGGATCGTCGAACCCTCATCTTGGCGGGTACTCAATACCCTGCAGGGAGAGTTTAATTCCCGAGCGACGATAATGTCATTAGCCTGGTCACCTGATAGTAAACTGTTGCTATCAGGCACTGGGGGTAGCAATGTCCTGCGGATTTGGGATCCGTTTCTTGGGAAAATCTTATATACTGACCAATTCTCCGCTCTGGGAACCGTATCCTGGTCGCCCAATGGAAGCCAATTCTCCTCGGATCAGAGAATATTTGAAGTGAGAAGTATCTTGCCAATCGCGACTGCCGAAGGTCATACGACTGCTATTCGCAGTGTGGCCTCAGCCCCGGATGGCAGCCTTGTAGCCACAGGCCATGATGATGGCCGTATTCGAGTGTGGGATATTAGCTCCGGGGAGCTGATTGCAGACCTGCGCGGGCACTCGGATCATATCTTGAGTCTGGCCTGGTCACTTGATAGCAGCAGGTTGGCTTCCGGTAGCCATGACGATACTGTGCGAGTGTGGGATGTAGAATTGGGCAAAAATATATTGTTAATCGAAACTGAAGATGATATCTACTCCTTATCCTGGTCGCCTGAAGGGGATGCTTTGGTAGGTGGGGTCGGTAGTTCGTTGGTGAAATGGGATGCTGAAGATGGATCTGTTGCGAGAAAGGGAACCAGCGGTTTCGAGTCGGATGTCTATGATATCGATTGGACTCCCGATAAGGCAAAGTTTGCCTTGGCAAGCGAAGAGGGTCTGATTTCAGTCTGGGTATCCGATCCGATTAGATTGCAGGAAGTATTGGAAGGGCATAGTAACTTTGTCTACGATGTCGATTGGTCGCCGGAAGGCAGAGTTTTGGCCTCCGCAGGCTTCGATGGTAGCTATCGCACCTGGCGTGTTTTTGACACCAAACCTGCGGAGCAAATCAGCCTCTGCGAAAATATTTTGGATACGTTTTTTGACATCGCCTGGTCACCAACCGCAGAATATCTGGCCACGGCTAATCGAGAAGGCTTGCTTGAGCTATGGGGATCTGATTCTTGCGAAAACCTAGTGACCTTATCAGGGCATATGGATGCCGCCTCGGGTGTAGTCTGGTTATCAGATGGCACTGCCCTGGTCAGTAGCGGTTGGGATGGCACCTTGCGGATATGGGATATCGCCTCAGAATAAAGACCTTGCGACTGGGTGTGTTCGCCCTGGTTGCAGTCATCGCCGTACTCATTGCTGTGGATATCAGCCTGGCCTGGATCTATGTCACTGCGTTGACCCGGCCGGGCTGTGCCGCGCCAACTCATCTGGATAATATCGACCTACCCGAGCAGCATTGGCTGACTATCGAGGATGGGCATTCGCTCCAGGCCTGGTACTACCCTTCGAGCAATGGTGCCGCCATCCTGGCCCTGGGTGGCATCGGCGGTTCCCTGGGGGAGGTCCTGCCCCCTGTGAGGCCATTGATCGAATCTGGCTATGGTATCTTGCAGATCGATAGCCGAGCCTGCGCACAGCCACCTGCTCGTGTCACCCTTGGCGCAGATGAAGCGCAAGATGCCAAAACGGGAATCGATTTCCTGCGCTCACACCCTGAAATCGATCCAGAAAGAATAGGCGCTTTCGGATTTTCTATGGGCGGCGTGGCCGTCATCCGTGCCGCGGCGCAACACTCGGAGATCAATGCCGTGATTGCTGAAGGGGGCTTTGACCAGCTTGGCAAGCACATCCTCCAGCCGGATGTTGAGCACTCACTCCCGCGCCGAATCTTCCTTTACACAGTCGCAGGGATCTTCTGGTTGCAAACTGGGTCCAACCCTTGGCAGATCGACCCTCTCGAAGATATCTCCAAGATCAGCCCGCGCCCCGTTTTCCTGATCTACGGAGAGCACGAAATCGGGCGCGGCGGTGGACAGGCCCAATATGATGCCGCCCTCGAACCCAAGAGCCTCTGGATCGTGCCCCGGGGCGATCATGGGCGCAACTACCTGATAGCCACCGAAGAATATCATCAAAGAGTATTGGATTTCTTTAACAGAACCCTCTTGGAAAAATGACTACAATGATCATCCAAGGACAGGAGGCCCGAAAATAAGGGGCAGCCGGGGTGCATTTCACCCCCGCAGCCCCTTATTTTAGCATATTTTATTATTGAAAGCATTTACCCTGCAGCTCGTATACCCCAATAGTGAGATTTGTTACTTTTGAGCAAGTATACTTTTGGCTATAATCAATGCGATCATTTAGGAGAACCATCATGGATCAAAAAATACAAGATTTCGTCGATAGCAAACGCATTGCCATTGTAGGTGCATCCAGCGTCAGTGAGAAATTCGGCAACGCTGCTGCTAAAGAGCTGGTCGAGCGCGGCTACGAGGTCGTCTATGTGCACCCTAGTGCCAAGGAAATCGATAGCCAGCCTGTCTACCGGGATCTGGCTGCTGTCAAAGACAAGGCCGATGCGGTTTGGGTCTGCATCCCCAAAGAGGGTGGCGAGGCTGTCTTGCGTGAGGCAGCTGATGCCGGTTTCAAGAATGTCTGGCTGCAGCAAGGCGCCACTTCATCCGAACTTCTCAAAGTGGGCGAGGACCTGAACCTCGATCTGGTCTCTGGCAAATGCATCCTGATGTACGCCGAGCCAGTCGGCTCCATCCACAAATTCCATCAGGTGATTTGGAAGCTGATTGGGCAGTATTAGCATTAGATATTGGATATCTAGTTACCTATCACTTTAACAAATGAAGAAGAAGGTTGCCGCTGGTTCTTGA
>CAZUSV010000076.1:0-26127 GCA_964622645.1 uncultured Anaerolineales bacterium | reverse complement strand
CCCCCCCCCCCGGCGGGGCGGGCGTGGGGGCCCCCCACACCCTTTTTTCGGGAGATTTCCTATCTGGCTGAATAGTTACTAATTCCATAGCACTCGTTGGAAAGATTAGGCCGTGTCGTTTAATTCACCTGGCAAAGGCTGAAATACTCACTCTCTCTAGAGTGAGCGAATCCGCTTGATAATGCGGTTGACTAATGATTTTTGCTCCTCCGAATCTTCGACGGGGAAGGATGGTTTCTGGCGTTCGAGCACAACGCCTTCTGGCCGAATAAGTTCGACCAGACCGGCTTGCAGCAATCCATATACGATCCGTCGAATTTCTAGATCATTCATTTTTGTTGTTTTGGCAATCTGTTTGATACTATTCTTGGGATCTATGTATGAAACGACTCGCCACTCTTCTACACTCAAGTTGACATTTCTGATATCAGCTCCGGGGCGGTCTGTGAATCGCAATGCAACTTCCAGGCTGGGGATTTCATCCTGGAGCTGTTCCCATTCCCTGAGGCGGCGTGAGCCTTCGATAATAATATTTTCTAGGCCGATTTGCAGGGTGATCTTGCCATCCGAAGGCAGTACATCGTCTTCGAAGTGGAACATACCTTCAACCCAGGTAAAAATGCGATGCAAAACACCAACAAACTCGGATCGTAGACTAGCCAGGATGTCTTCTTGGGTGAGATAATTGGCATTTATGAGCAATAACCCCAACTCTTTATCACTCATTTTTGTGGCGCGCGACCCAATGGTATTGAAATGAGATTTTGATAACTTATTAGAGCGATAGAGAATAGCGGCTAAGTTGTCTTCTTCGGACCCCATTCGAGAATAAGCCAATTTCCCTTCCTGGAAAGACACCCAGGCAGAATCACCGGGGCCCTCTACAACTAGGGTACCTGTCTTTCCTGCCAAGTTGATCAGATTTAGAAGCTGATTGATGGAGAAATCGCGAAGATTGCCTTTCAACGCCATGGATTATGTCCGCTACTATGACTCGTTGATCTTATAAAAATGAACAAAGCGATTATACTGTCTCGCCAATAATGCGTCAAATCTCACAAATCCTAGACATGCTGAGCAGCAGGTTCGAGATCTCGATAGGCATTACGGATCTGCCAAACACGCAAGGCTGCCTCAATTTGAATCCATAACGACATTTTCGATTCTCCCATTTCGCGTTCAGCAAAATATATCGGTACCTCTTTGATCTGATATCCTAAACGATGCGCCATATAAATCATCTCGATTTGAAAAGCATATCCATTCGAACGCACCCGATCCAAAGGCAAGCCTTGCAACGTATCTCGTCGCCACAGTCGAAAACCCCCAGTAACATCAAGAATAGGAGCACCTAAAATAAAGCGCGCGTAGTAATTCCCAAACCAAGATAAGGCTTTCCGCCAAACAGGCCAATCTTTATCTAATTCACCTCCACGCACATAGCGCGATCCCAGCACGACATCACAGTCCGCGATGGTTTGGGAGAACTCGATCAATTTTTCTGGGGGATGGGAAAAATCTGCATCCATTTGACCGACATACTCAGCCCCGTCAGCCAAAGCCCTTTTAAACCCCTGGATATAGGAGGCGCCAAAGCCTCGCTCGCCAAGGCGGTGAATCACGGAAAGTCGAGCTTGATACTGCTCAGCCAGCGAATCGGCCACGGCGCCAGTTCCATCTGGGCTATCATCATCAACAATCAACACACGCATATCAGGGAATGGCAATTCGAAAAGGGCCGCAACTATTTTAGGTAAGTTTTCGGCTTCATTGTAAGTTGGTATAACGACTGTAAGCTGCATAGAGTTTTAACCGATTTGGGATGGCAGTGGAATTGCCATCCCAACGACAATCATGTAGACGAGGCGATCAATGTAGATCAACGAGCCTGGCTTTTATGCCTGCTAAATCTTTGAATGGGCCATGTTTAGGAAATAGCCCACCCATTCTCAACGCCAACCGTTGGCTCAGTTTTTCAACTTGATCACGATCCTTGAGAGGATAAAAATAATCAAGAGATTGTTCAACCCTGGATCGAATTCGATCTCCCAACTCGATGAGAACATCTGGATCCGTGACAACTACCAGTTGTGTTGACGAAACGTGACCAATAAAATCAGATGTGCTGCCAATATTGCGTACAGCATTATGCACCATCAAGCTGACTGCGCGCAGAACATCATCTGAGGCAACAAATCCATAATCACTACGAAAGATATCAAGGTTTTCCAGGGATATCGACAAAAGCGCCCAATTATCGCTCTCCAGACATTCCATCAAGCGCTCATCGACGAGGGCACCTTCGGGAAAACCAGTTACAGGGTTATTGATAGCATCTTGCGATACTCTTTTCAGAGCGTTACGCACGCGTAAACGTAATTCCTGAATATCGAAGGGTTTGGTAATATAATCGTCGGCGCCCAGTTCGAGGCCCTGTAAGCGATCGGCGCGACTGCGCTTTTCAGTCAGGAAAATGATGGGGATATTCTCGGTTCGGCGATTTTTTCTCATGCGCTGAGCCACCTCATAACCATCGATATCAGGCAAACGGATATCCAGGATTACCAGATCAGGGTGATCGCTCTGGGAAATCTTGATGGCATCTTCTCCCCAATTTGCAGTCGATACTGTATACCCCTGAACACGGAAATATGCCTCTAGCATTTCCGCAACATCCATATCATCTTCAACGATCAGAATTTTCGATTTCTTATCCACTGAATTTCGCCATCCAATTACTCTATAGGCTCTTTTTGAATAACAAATTCACAAACTTCATCACCATTAGAATGACATTTTGATTCATTGACTCGAAATTCTTTGCCACCAGAAACCCATTTCAAACTCGCTTGTAAAAGTCCAGTGGCAACAAAGCAGACAGGCTTATCCTCTCCACTGCGGCCCCAACATACTGGACAGCGGTGGATCGTATACAAAAACTCATTATCCTTCTCTTCGGAGGTAGATATCTGATCACTCATCTGACTGAAGATCTTTGCCACCGCAGGGACGCCAATTCGAAGCTTGGTTTCTAAAGGCAATACCTTGAAGGCCAGATCACCCACACCAGCAAGGGCACCAAAATCTTTCAAAGCGTCATCAAATGTAGCTCTTCCGGCGCGTAAAGCCAGGCCTCGGCCGCCTCGAGGACCATACATTTCTTCGAGGGCCAAGTTTATTGCCGAAATATCGGAGAAATCAAATTCTTTGTTCAAGTTATCAGCCGGATAGCGATCGATTAAATTGCCCAAATTCGCCAAATTCAATATTGCATTGAGGCCATTTTTCCCCATAACATCTTCAAGCGCCTCGATCATGATCAAAGCAAATTTATTGGGGTAGTAATAGCCACTTTTTGGAATAGACTCCATAATCAAATCCGAATTAGATCAACTTGGTGAGGTCGTCTGCAGCTCGCCTCATATCTAAGAAAATCAGCCCTAATTTGGCATCCTCACGTGCTAGTGCAGTCAGCACGGCATCCTCCCCCACCGACATCAGAATCACAAAACCTTCCTCACCTTTTATATAAACCTGATCGAGTGAACCACGGCCTAATTCTGAAGCGATGCGTTCGCCCAAGGATAACATGGCAGCAGACATTGCCGATACACGATCCTCCTCTACCCCCTGAGGTAATGCCGATGCAATCGTCAAACCATCAACACTAACGACAGCTGAGGCCTCAATATCAGGAGAGGAGGCTTGCAGGTCACGTAAGCGGTCTACCATGAGTTGTGATCGTGATTTTGTCAATGTTATATTCCTCCGAAATTCAATAAGCTAAATCTAGCATAGAGAATTTTTCATGTCAAGAAACCAACTAGCAACCTGACATTTTTGAAAATGTGGCGCAGATTTCCATAGGCGACCCAGATTAGCGCTGATAACAAGACCATTCAAGAGAAAAATCACAAACAAATCGGATCGTCAAGATCAGATTGAACAATATTCAATCTTACCACAATGCATCAGCAATCACTCCAAGAGAAAAAAGCACTGCATATACCAATCCCAACTGCCCCGTGCCGGCTAAGGCTTTGTTTAGCGCACGCCCAGAAATATTATAGATGGCTCTGATACATCGCCAGGCCATTGGAGAGGATACCCAAACCAAACAACCCCAAATAGACGCTATGCCCAGAGTCCAAGTTACGATCGGGATGGCATATGCACCCAGGATGCAGAACGTATACTCCAGTCGGGTTGCTTGAACTCCAAATCGAACCGCCAATGTATACTTACCTGCAGCACGGTCGTTCTCGATATCACGCAAATTGTTGACAACTAAAACAGCTACAATCAACAACCCTATAGAACATGCCATCCACCAGGTCAAGGAACTCACCGATCCCGCTTGCACGTAATATGTCCCCGCCGTAGCCGCCAAACCAAAAAATAAGAAGACGAATAAATCTCCTAATCCATGATAGGCCAGCGGAAACGGACCACCGGTATAAGCAATTGCTGAGAGTATGCCAACCAACCCCAATACCAGGATCGGCCATCCCGCCTGAAAGACCAAGTAAATGCCGATGAGAAGGGTAACTCCAATCAACAAATACAGCCCCCGTTGGACTTGATCGGGAGTCAGCAACCCAGCCTGGGTGACGCGCGTAGGCCCCAGTCGCTCTCCAGCATCGGCGCCGCGCTTGAAATCATACAAATCATTGGCTACATTGGAAATAATCTGAAGCAAAAGCGATCCGGAAAGCGCTGCCAGAGCGGGCCAGAAATCGAACTGGCTATCCACAAAAGCCAATGCCGATGCAGTGATCACCGGTGAAGCCGCCGCAGGCAATGTTTTTGGGCGAATAGCCAAAATCCAGGCATCGAATTGAGAGTATTCCTTCGATTGTTCAGCAGGCATGCACTCTCCATGATATAAATATAGTCTCTCTAGGAATCGCTGGGGTAGCACCCTGATTTGGGGTCCCCCACCCCCAAATTCTGAACATTACCACGGAATTCCTAGAAACCCTAAATATACATGATGTAGACTATCATATAATGTTTAGAAAATCTATCTTTGCAACCTGACAGTTTTGTAAATGGGACGCAGATTGTCGAAGGCACGCCGACAACGATCAGCGGCTAATAGCAAGGGTGTCGTGCAGTTAGAAATCTTTACTTGCGAATTAAATCTGATCATCAAAGAACCTGGAGGAACACCGTGAAGGAAATGGAAGATGCCTATGGGCAAGAGTTGTACGATTACTTCATTAATAACCAGGGGGTGGAGATCATCGAACGTGATGACGGCTTCATTGAAGCGACCACAAACCTGAATATATACTTTGCTCCCTATGAACAATGGCCCCCTCACCAACAAGAGGCCATGAAATACACCCACGGCCGGGTGCTTGATATTGGCGCTGGGGCAGGTCGTCATTCACTTTTTTTGCAAAACCAAGGTTTTGAAGTAACCGCGGTGGACAACTCACCCAAGGCAATCGAATTATGTCGGGTGCGGGGTGTAGACGATGCGCGTCTCTTACCCATTACTAAAATAAGTCGCCACATTGAACCTTTTGATACCATCATTATGATGGGTAACAACTTCGGTCTGTTTGCCAATCCGCAGCGCGCTAAACGTTTACTGCGTCGCTTTCATAACCTGACCTTTCCTGGAGGGACGATCATCGCTGAGACCAATGACCCTTACCAAACCGAGAACCCAGACCACCTGGCCTACCACGAATTCAACCGCCAGCGCGCAAGAATGCCCGGCCAAGTACGTCTCAGAGTTAGACACCGCAAATTCAAAACCCCCTGGATGGATTACTTGATGGTCTCGAAAGAGGAGATGCAAGAGATCGTTAGGGACACCGGCTGGCGCATCGACCGCTTCATTGACTCGCAATCTTCCATGTATATCGCAGTTCTAGAAAAGAATTCCGAATAACTCATGCTCGAAGAAATACTGGCATCATTACCAGGGCAATCAGAGAAGCGCATTGCATTGCGCGTCACACCCTCCGCTGAGCGCAGTCTCAGAGACGGGCATCCCTGGCTTTTCGATGATGCAATCCGTCACCAAAGTCATGCCGGAGAACCCGGTGACCTGGCGGTGATCTTCGATTCAAAGAGGCGCTTTCTGGCCATAGGATTGTACGATCCCGGATCCCCCATTCGTGTACGGGTGCTGCAACACAGGCAACCCAGCCCAATCAACCAGGATTGGTTCAGGGGAAAAATAGATCAAGCGCTTAAAAGTAGATCTGCACTGCCTGCAGATACGACTGGGTATAGAATGATCCATGGGGAGAACGACGGGTTGCCTGGACTGGTACTGGATAACTACGCTGAAAACTGGGTGCTGAAATTTTATACTGCGGCCTGGGTACCCTGCTTGCCTGATCTGCTGCCGCTGTTGATCGAACAATCCCCCAAGCGCATCTTACTGAGACTCAGCCGGGTAGTCGCCCGCCGCCCCGAACATCTCTACGGCCTGGAAGATGGCATGATCCTTTGGGGGCAACCACTCCAGGGTCCAGTATTATTCCAAGAGAACGGGCTAACCTTCGAAGCGGATCTGATCCAGGGCCAAAAGACCGGTTTCTTCCTGGATCAGCGCGATAACCGGGCTAAGGTCGAAGCCTTCGCTCAAGGAAGATCAGTGCTCAATCTTTTTGCCTACAGCGGTGGCTTTTCTGTCTATGCGGCGCGCGGCGGAGCGCATTCGATCACCAGTGTAGACATCAGCCGCCCGGCGCTCGAGGCTGCCAAGCGCAATTTTGCCCACAACGCTGCTCACCCCGCAATTGTTGCTCCCAGACACCAAACCATCAATGGGGACGCTTTCGAGATCTTAAATCGACTTCAATCTGATGGTCGACACTTCGACATGGTGATCATCGACCCGCCATCTTTCGCAAAAAGCAAATCGGAAATCAAAAAAGCCCTGTATCAATACCGCCGTCTGACCGGCCTGGGACTCAGCCTGCTCAATCCGAAGGGCATCATCGTCCAAGCTTCCTGTTCCAGTCGGATATCCGCAGATCAATTCTTTACCACAATACTCCAGGAAGCAAAACTCGCTGGTCATCGCCTCGAAGAGATCGAGCGCACTGGCCATCCCTTGGACCATCCCATAGGTTTCCCGGAAGGGGCCTATCTTAAATGTTTGTTTGCCACACCTTAGGAGGATAGAATGTCTACTTCAGCCATGTTATCAGCCAGCGACCTGGAACTGCGCCAGCAGGTGCGTGAATTTGTCGCCTCAATTCCCCGCCAGTTGCTCTTGGATATGGACGCGGAAAAGGTCAGATATCCACGCCAGTATCTGGAAGAGGCCGGGCAACGCAACCTGCTCGGTTTACGCTTTGACCCGCGCTGGGGGGGAGCGGGATTACCCTGGACATCCGAGCTGGTCGCCCTGGAAGAAATCGGCGTGTTGGGCACCTCATTAGGCTGCTTGTATTCGCTGGTATCGATTGTTGGGGAGGCCATCCATGAATTTGGCACCGAAGAACAAAAGCACAAGTATCTCACACCCATGCTGCGTGGCGATCTGACTGTCGCTGAGGCGCTGACCGAGCCGCGCGGCGGATCTGATTTCTTTGGCGCTACAACCCGAGCGCGGCGGGAAGGAGATACCTTCTACCTCACCGGTCAAAAACGCTTCGTTGTGGGTGCAGAAGGCGCAGATTTGATTATGGTTTATGCCAAGGTCGAAGACATCGATGACCCCAAAGAATCCATGACGGTATTCTTGGTCGAGCGCGGCCCTGGGGTGCAGGTGAGGCACCTGTATGGGTTGATGGGTACGCGCGGGGGTGGCACGGGCCGCCTTCTCTTTCGTGAGGCACCCCTTCGCATAGAGAATGTCCTGGGCGGTGAGGCTGGCATCGGCCAGGGCACACAGGTCTTCCACCAGATGATGATCCCTGAACGCATGACCTCTGCAGGGGGAGCTATCGGTATGGGGCGAGCCGCTATCGAGATCGCGGCCCGCTACGCCGATAAGAGGCAGGCCTTCGGCCAAAAAATCCGCAACTTCGAAGGGGTCAGCTTCAAAGTTGCCGAAAGCCTGACTCTACTCGATGCCGCCCGAGCCTTCAATCATGCCGTCGGTGTAGCTATCGAGGCTGGCGAATCCCCCGGCAAAGTGCGCCGCCTGGTCTCCGAAGCCAAGAAATTCTCCACCGACAGCGCCTGGACGGTAGTCAACCATGCCATGCAAGTTTTAGGCGGTATCGGGTATACCGATGTTTATCCCATCGAACGCCTGCTGCGTGACATCCGCCTGATCACAATCTGGACCGGCACCAACGAGATCATGAACCTGGTGATCCAACACGAATTCTATAAGGAATTCTTACGGGACGAAATCCCAGGTCGAGATGTAGAAGCCGATGCTGCGGGGTCAGAATTTATCGAAGAGAAGGTTTATCAATGAAACAAGAAAAGTTTGAAATCCCAACTGCGGATGTCATCGAAGCCGCCGGAGGGCTGCTCTGGCGAAAGACTCCCCAGGGACGAGAGCTTGCTGTCGTCCACCGCCAGCGCTATGACGACTGGACCCTCCCCAAAGGCAAACGCGATCCCGGAGAGCGCTGGCAAGAAACTGCCCTACGGGAGATCGAAGAGGAGACTGGCTGTAAAGCTGATCTGGTCAGCTTTGCAGGGAGCACAGCCTACATTGTCAATGGTGTGGCGAAAATCGTACTCTTTTGGAATATGGATTTAGTTGGCGATTGCCTTTTTACCCCCAATGAAGAAGTAGACAAAATGCTGTGGCTCCCTAATGAGAAGGCATTTGAGATCTTGAGTTACGATACGGAAAAGTCATTACTAGTCACTCGTCAGTTTTAGAATTAGGGCGCGGATAAACGCTGATCAATGCTGATAAAAATGAATCTGCCGAACACAGAAAATAGATGTAAACAAATCCTAAATATCTGCGTTCATCCGTGTCCTATGGCTCTTAATAAAAAAAACCCCGTCGATTGACGGGGTTTCGTTGTGTGAAGGTTACTCTGCATCAATGATAATTACGGCTGCAGCCTGAGGTCCTTTAGCACCTTCTTCTACGATGAATTCGACCTGCTGGCCTTCATCAAGAGTGCGATATCCGTCACTATTGATTGCAGAATAGTGAACAAAGACATCTTTCTGGCCCTCGCCGCGCTCAATAAAGCCATAACCTTTGCTTGCATTGAACCATTTGACCGTACCGGTGACACGTTCAGACATTTTAGACTCCTTCTTGAATAGATCTGATATAACTTAGAGGTGCTTGATCGTTCCATCGGAGGGTCAAAAAAACAGCTCAAGGACACTGCCTTGAACTGTTGTCTTTCTTGCTTACTCCCAACGAAAACTTTCTGGCATCCTACGGGTAGAAAATATAGCATCGAACGCGTAGCACGTCAAGAGAAAATCTACATGGATTTACACAGCTTTGGTGTAAAATGAGTGCAAATGTCACCAGCTTCGTTTTCTCTCAGTACAGAACAACTCGAAATTGTAAAAGCTCCCCTCGATGCCAAGATATTCCTCGAAGGCTATGCTGGCACAGGCAAAACCACTATTGGTGTCGAGCGCATCTTGTATTTGCTTGAATCTGGCATACCAGGCAATCAGATCCTGCTGCTCGTCCCCCAGCGTACCCTGGCTACACCCTACTACGAAGCCCTGCGCAGCCCTTCGGCAAGCGCAGGCGGTGCTGTGAGTGTGGTGACCATTGGGGGGTTGGCGAGGCGCATGGTAGAGCTCTTTTGGCCATTGATCTCTGGGCAGGCTGGATTCGCCAACCCCAATCGGCCACCCACATTCCTAACGCTGGAAACCGCCCAATATTTCATGGCTCACCTGGTGAGCCCACTGCTGGATCAAGGCTTCTTCGAAGCCATCACCATCGAGCGCAACCGCCTCTATAGCCAGATCATCGACAACCTCAATAAGGCCGCTGTGGTCGGATTCCCACACACCGAGATCAGCCAAAAACTCAAGGGGGCCTGGGCTGGAGATCCCGCTCAGGGCCATGTCTACGAAGATGCCCAATACTGTGCGGACCTCTTCCGAACTTACTGCCTGGAACACAACCTGCTCGATTTCTCCCTCCAGCTTGAAATCTTTCTAAACTATCTCTGGCCAGACTCAACCTGCCACGACTATCTCTTGAACAGTTTTCTCCATATGGTCGTTGACAATCTAGAGGAGGATGTCCCTGTCACGTATGATCTGCTACGAGGCTGGCTGCCCGAACTAGAATCAGTGTTGTTCATTTACGACCTCGAGGCTGGTTACCGCCGATTTATGGGGGCCGACCCCCGAACGACCTACGACCTGAAAGAATACTGCGACCAGACAGTTACATTCTTCGAGTCATTCAGCGCATCAGAAGAGGTGCTCAATTTTGGATATGCCATCGCCAACGCTTTACGTGACGAGGACGAAACCGAGCCCTTCACAATTAACCATTCACCATTCCCAATTCACTATTCTCCATTAGACACCACCCGCTACTTCCCCAAAATGCTTGATTGGATCGTTGAGCAAATTGCTGGGCTAATCGATGATGGCGTTCCCCCCGGAGAGATCGTCGTGTTATCCTCTTACCTCAGTGATGCTCTGCGCTTCTCGCTGTCCGAACGCCTGCAGGAGATGGGGATCCCAACCTATTCTCACCGGCCTTCGCGCTCCCTTCGGGAGGAACCCGCCACCCAGGCACTGCTGACTCTGGCTGCGTTGGCCCATCCCCAATGGGGATTGATCCCTGCGAAATTCGATCTGGCGTATGCCTTGATCCAATCCATCGCCAACCTGGATCTGGTGCGCGCCCAACTGCTCACCGATATTGTCTACAAAGAACGTCAGGGCTCCTTATCATCCTTCGACCAGATCAATAGCGAAACTCAGGAACGCATTACGTACCGTCTGGGCAACCTCTACGAAGAACTGCGCGCCTGGCTGGATACTTACGCGCAATCTCCTTCAGAAGAGCTGGATCAATTTTTCAGCCGTCTCTTTGGCGAAGTGCTTTCCCAAGCGGGTTTCGGCTTCCACAGCGATTATGATGCCGGAGAGGTCACTGCTAACCTGATTGAATCCGTGCGCAATTTCCGCTGGGCGGTCGGTGATAGTCTTGATGCTGAATGTATCCCCTTAGGACAAGAGTATTTACGCATGGTCGGGGACGGAGTGATCGCCGCCCAATATATCTTTCGCTGGCAAACCCAGCCCGAGGAGGCTGTCTTCCTGGCTCCAGCATATACCTTCTTGATGCGGAACCGCCCCGTCGAATACCAGTTCTGGCTGGATATCGGCTCACGCGGCTGGTACGATCGTATCCGCCAACCGCTGACACATCCCTATGTACTCAGCCGCCATTGGGAGCTGCACCGCCCCTGGACCGACTCTGACGAATACGACGCCAGCCGGGCTTCCCTTTACCGTCTCGTATTGGGACTGATCCGCCGTTGTCGGAGCGGTATCTATCTCGGCCTGAGCGAGTTGGGAGAGCAAGGCTACGAGCACAAAGGCCTGCTGCTCAAGGCCATCGATCGCGCCCTAAGGTCTGTGGTTAATGGTTAATGGTCAATGGTTAATGGTCAATGGTCAATGGTCAATCCTCTGGTTCCATCCGCTTCGCGTAGCATGCCCTTGGGGTACTGCGGTGGAACCGGTGAAGTTTCGGAGCATCGTCACCAGATGTTGAGTCTTCTTGGTTGAGCAGATCCGATCACGAAATTTTTAAGACATGAGCATCGTAATCAGGCCTTACCAACCAACCGACGAAGCAGCCATCGAAAATATCACCTACCGAACCGGTTTCAAAGGAGAAGGATTGGAAGGACGCGATTACTTCAATGACAAGCAGTTGTTCTACCTGATATTCATCGCCTACTATGCCCGCTTCGAGCCAGAGAATTTCTTTGTTGCTGTTGATGTATCAATTCAAAATATTGATGGAAAACCATCTCAGGCCAGTCTGGCCGCAGGCCCGCCTGAGCCGCCAGTAGTCGGATTCATCTGCGGGACGACGAATACAACTCGTCAAGAGAGGCGCTTTACCCTCTCCATGATATGGCGAATTTTCTTGAGGGCATTCCTGGTCACAAGCTGGCAATCGCCCAAAACGATGAAAACACTGCTTGGTCTGGCTCGCGTATTGCCCGAAATGCGCAAACAACCCGAAATATCTGATGACTTGAACAGTGAGTATCCAGCGCACCTGCATATCAATGTGCTGCCAGAATTTCAACATTCAGGCATTGGCACACAACTCATCCGGCATTTCGAAGACCATCTCCGCTGCCTGGGCATCAGAGGAGTTCACCTGGAAACATCCAGCCGCAACCATAAAGCCATACCTTTCTACCTTAAACAAGGCTATGCGATTGTCAAAGAAGCACCTATAACATCACATCCAATTTTTGATGAACTGCGTTTTCTAACCTTCGCAAAGGCTCTTACTCGATGACCACAATCATCATTAAGCCAGGGTGGGCAGCCACCCGCAACTGAAACATTCAATTTTCTACCGTACATTTAGTACGAACCGCGTTCCTTATGCAATTGATAACGATAAATTGGCATATCATAAAGCCAAAAATGGGCAAAACAGGCAATTTTCAGAAGGAACGCGGTTCGTCGGCTGGGAATTTCGTTCGATGTACGGTAGAGAAACATTCAAAAAAATGTCAGCTACTTACTAACAACTGATAACCGACAACTGACAACTGTTTACTGAATCCTGATGACTGACTTCATCCCTCGCCCCGCACAAGAGGCCGTCCTACAATATCCCGGTGGCACCATGGGAATCTCCGCCGTCCCAGGCAGCGGCAAAACCTGGACCCTGTCAGCCTTGGCCGCCCAGATCATCCTGGAAGGATCGCTGACCGAAAACCAGGAGATCCTCATCGTCACCCTGACCAACTCGGCAGTGGATCATTTCGCCACGCGCATCGAGGGTTTTCTGCAGGAACAGCAAAGGCGTCCGCTATTGCCCTACTACCGCGTACGCACCCTGCATGGCCTGGCACACGACATCGTGCGCGAGCGACCGGAGCTGGTAGGGCTTGATTCCAACTTCCAGATCATAGACGAGCGCGAGGCTAACGCCGTCCGTGACGAAGTCGCCAACACCTGGCTGAGAACAAATCCCCACACCCTGGACGATTATCTCAACCCAGAACTTGACGAAGGTCGCCGCGATTGGGTGCGCCGCGATCGGCTGCCCAACCTGGTCAAAGACACTGCGCTGAGTTTCATCCGCACCGCCAAGGATATGCAGCTCAGCCCTGATGCGCTGCAACGCCAACTCGATGAACTGCCCCTACCCCTGCTGCTGGCTGAAATGGGTTTGTGGATGTTCACCGAATACCAGCGCTCCCTGGCCTATCGCGGCGCGGTGGATTTCGATGATCTCATCCGGTTGGCATTAGCAGCGCTGAATACGGATGACGATTTGCTCGTTCGCTTACAAGAGATGTGGCCTTACATCCTGGAAGACGAAGCCCAGGATAGCAGCCGATTACAGGAAGAGATACTACGATTGCTAGCTGGCGCATCTGGGAATTGGGTGCGCGTCGGCGATCCCAACCAGGCCATCTATGAATCCTTCACCACGGCTGACCCCAGATATCTGCGGGAGTTCATGGGCCAGGCTGATTACCCCCGCGAATTACCCAACTCTGGAAGGTCCACGCAAAGTGTGATCAAGTTGGCCAATTATTTGATCGACTGGACTCGAGACGAACACCCGATATTCGAAGTGCGCGATGCCCTAGACCTCCCCTACATAGAACCCACCCCCGAGGGGGATCCCCAGCCTAACCCACCCGATGCCCCCGAGGCGATTCACCTGGTCGAGAAAAAATTCTCCCCCGATGGAGAAATCCAGGCCGTCGCCGACTCTATCGAACGCTGGCTGGAAGAGCATCCTGATGAGACTGTGGCTGTGCTGGCTCCACGCAACACGCGCGGCTTTGCGCTCAACGACGAACTACGCCGCCGCAATATCGAAACCGTCGACAGCCTGTTGCGCAGTTCCAGCTCGACGCGCTTCACCGCCGGAGCCCTGGGAAATATCCTGCGATATCTGGCTGATCCAGGGTCAGCCCACAAACTGGCAACCGTCTACCAGGTCTGGCGGCGGGACGAACGGGCTGATCCTGAGATTTGGGAGCAAGTCAAGGCCACAGTCAAAATCCTTCAAGGGTGCCGCCACGTCGAGGATTTCCTGCATCCAGGTCCGGAGCGCGATTGGTTGGATGAACTCCGGGAACAAGACATCCCCTCGGAAGAGTTGGACCAACTTGAAGAATTTCGGCTCATCCTGTCGCGTTGGTTAAAAACCATCGCGCTGCCTATCGACCAAATGATCCTGACCTTATCCCAGGAGTTATTCACCAAGCCCAATGATCTGGCCATCTCCCACAAATTGGCCCTGCTACTGCGGCGCGTGCGCAACATGCACCCTGAATGGCATCTGCCCGAATTGACCGGCGAGCTGGCCGTGATCGCCAAGAATGAACGCCGCTTCCTGGGCTTCAGCGAAGATGACACTGGCTTCGACCCGGATAAGCACAAGGGCAAGGTGGTCATCGCCACAATCCATAAAGCCAAGGGGTTGGAATGGGATCGGGTTTACTTAATGTCTGTGAACAACTACGATTTCCCTTCAGGGATGGAATACGATGCTTACATCCCTGAGAAATGGTTCATCCGTGACAGCCTGAACCTGGGAGCTGAGACCCTGGCCCAGCTAGAAGCTGCCTTTTCGGATGATGCTTATGAATGGTACACCGAGGGTCGGCCGACGCATGAAGCACGCCTGGAGTACGTGCGCGAGCGGTTGCGCTTATTATATGTAGGCATCACCCGCGCCAAGAAGGAATTGGTAATCACCTGGAATACCGGGCGAAAAGGGAATCTGCAACCAGCGATACCATTAGTCGCTATACAGGCATTTTGGAATAATAGATGAGCAATAAACCGCGAAGACGGAAAGAGCGCCAAGACCTGGCAATATTATTTGCTTAGCGCTCTTCGCGTCTTGGCGGGGAAACTATTATCGAGGTATAAATGTCACTGCCAGAGAGTTTTCAATTTAGTCAGAGCTCATTACAAGATTACGTCGACTGCCAACGACGCTTCCAATTAAGCTATATCCAGCAACGCGCCTGGCCAGCGGTAGAAGCAGAACCTGCCATGGACAACGAACTGCATATGCAGCGCGGCTCCCAATTCCACCATATGGCGCACCAATTTTGGTTGGGCGTGGACGTGGAGAAAATTGCCTTTCAGGTCGAGGGGGATGAGATCCTGAGTAGATGGTGGACAAATTTTGTTGACCTGTCAGGTTTTGAAATTCTGACAGGTCGTAAGCTGCCTGAAATCAGTCTCTCTGCCCCGATAGGCGATTTCCGCATCTTGGCAAAGTATGACTTGCTAGTACTCGAGACCCCTGGGGTCTCCGAAGGTAAAACGGTAATCAAAGATCTGTCAGTAGACCCCAGGGGTCTCAGCGCAACTATTTATGACTGGAAGACATCCCTCAAGCAGCCCAAACGTGAATGGCTGACTCATCGACTGCAAACACGCGTTTACCCCTATCTCTTGGCGAAAGCGGGCTCGCAGCTAATTGATGGACAACCAATCCAGCCCGAGCAGATCGAGATGATCTATTGGTACACTGATTTCCCCGACCAACCAGCACGTTTCCCTTACAGCAAGAAACAATTCGATGAAGATGAGGCGTATCTAAGTAGCCTGGTTGCAGAGATCAACAGTTTGGGGGAGGAAGATGCCCCTCTCACCGAAGATGAACGCCGCTGCCGCTTCTGCGTCTATCGCTCGCTGTGCAACCGCGGCGTTGAAGCTGGGCCACTCAATGAAATCGACGACATCAGCGAGGTGGAGGGCTTCGAATTAGAACTCGACTTTGATGACATCGCCGAAATCGAGTATTAGCGTTCTATATCACCGCAGAGACGCAGAGGACGCAGAGAGCAGAGAGCTGTAATATGTGAGAGTCCCTAAACAACGAGAGTTGGAGCTATGGATATTAACAAAATTACGGAGAAGATCATTGGGGCTGCTATCGAAGTACATCGTAACCTTGGTCCCGGTCTATTAGAATCTGCATACGAAGAATGCACTTGCTATGAAATTGAAGAAAGTGGCCTTTCTGTGGTTCGACAATTTCCACTTCCAATCACATACAAAGGTCATAAACTAGATTGCGGTTATCGATTAGATTTGCTTGTTGAAAACCAAGTTGTTGTCGAGTTCAAAGCTGTAGAAAAAATCAATCCAATTCATGAAGCTCAAATACTGACTTACCTTAAATTAGGCGGTTGGAAAGTTGGTCTGCTGCTAAACTTCAACGTGCCTATTCTTAAACAAGGAATTAGACGTTTAGTATTGGATCTCCCAGAATAACTCTCACCTAATATGAACTCTCCGCGCTCTCCGCGTCTCCGCGGTGATAAAAAGTGGCTTGAACCAAAATCAAGCACTATCCCAGATACACTACAAGAAACTGTTGGTGGCCACCCACTCGTCGCCCAGACCCTCACACGGCGTGGCATTACCAATCCAGACCTAGCGCGCGCCTTCCTCGATCCTGACTACTACACCCCCACACCAGGCCGTGAACTCCCTGGCCTGATCGAAGCCGCAGACCTTATCGAGGGCGTCATCCATGCTGGCGATACAATCCTGGTATGGGGGGACTTCGACGTCGATGGCCAGACCGCTACCACCTTGCTCGTCGAAGCCCTGCGTGACCTGGGGGCCGAGGTGACATACTACATCCCCCTCCGCGCCAGCGAAGGCCACGGCATTAAAATCGACAAACTGCGCCAACTTCTAACCACTACCCACCACCCACTACCCACTCTCTTACTCACCTGCGATACAGGCATCGCCGAACACGAAGCAGTTGACTTCGCCAAATCTTGCGGCCTGACCATCGTGATCACCGACCATCACGATTTGCCGCCAACGTTGCCTAATGCCGATGCCATCGTCAACTCGAAACTACTACCAGAAGGACATCCGCTCTCGACGCTGCCAGGTGTTGGGGTGGCATATAAGCTGGTGGAGGAGCTTTATGACCAACGACAGACGACGGACGACCGAATGCGGTCTCCGGTCTCCGGTCTGCGGTCAGAAGATCATCTCGATCTCGTCGCCTTAGGCATCGTCGCGGATGTAGCCTTGCAAACTGGCGATGCTCGCTACCTGCTGCAGCGCGGCTTAGAAGCTTTGCGCCGCACGCAACGCCTGGGGCTGCAAACGCTATTCAAAACCGCCCAAATCATCCCCGACCAGCTCACCGAAGAAACCATTGGATTCTCCATTGGGCCACGCCTCAACGCCCTGGGACGTCTCTCGGATGCCAATCCCGTCGTCGAGTTCTTCACTACCCATGACCATGGTCGAGCAAATATCATCGCCAATCAGCTCGAAGGCCTCAACGACAGACGCCGTCTGCTCACCGACCAGATCTATCAGGCTGCTTTGGGTCAGATCGAAAAAGAGCCTGAATTATTAAACTTCGCTGCTCTGGTGCTGGCACACCCTCAATGGCCTCCTGGAGTGATCGGCATTGTTGCCAGCCGCCTGGTGGAACGCTTCAACAAGCCGACAATATTGCTATCGGCTCCAGAAGGAGAACCCGGGCGTGGTTCGGCCCGCTCGGTCGAGGGGATACACATCACTGAAGCCATTGCTGCCCAAAGTGAAATGCTGTTGGGCTTCGGAGGGCACCCCATGGCGGCGGGGCTTTCCATCGAACCCGAACGCATCCCCGAATTCCGTCAGAGACTTTCCCGCACAATTCGAAAGATGATCACTGATGCAGAAGCACCTATTGAGCCAAGTCTGCCCGTTGATGCCTTTATCCCCCTCTCTGATCTGTCGTTGGAATTCGTCGAAGACCTGGAACGCCTGGCCCCATTCGGTGCAGGCAACCCATCCCTGACGCTGGCCTGCCGTGATCTCAAATTGCTCAGCCATACGCCCATTGGTCCTACACAAGCACATTTGCGCCTGGTGGTCGAAGATCAGGATGGGATCAACCAGGAATTTCTTTGGTGGCGCGGGGCCGGGGAAGAGTTGCCCCAATCAACTTTCGATCTGGCTTTCAACGTACGCACCAACACCTTCCGTGGTCAGCGCCGCATCCAGGCTCAATGGCTGGATTTTCGTCAAAGTGGGGGGATCACGCCCGAGGTAGTTCCTGAAGCCCCTACTTTGGAGATTGTGGATTACCGCAGCGAGGCACATCCCCTGGCTTTGTTAGAAGAACTCAAGTCCCAGCGCGATATCCTGCTTTTCACAGAGGGAGAAGCCAAACGACGCCTTAGTGGGCGCGACCGATTAGAGCTGGCACCTGCCGAAACGCTGATCCTTTGGACCCCACCGCCCAGCCCCAAGGAATTGCAGCGTATATTAGAGCTCGTCTTCCCCCAAAAAATTTTCCTCATCAGCATCGATCCAGGGTTGGATGATCCCGATACATTTCTGGCAAGGTTAGCGGGATTGGTCAAACACACAATCAAAGCAAAAAGCGGCCACACTCATTTGCCTACGCTGGCTGCGGCCATGGCCCATCGTGAAGTGACAGTACGGCTGGGTCTGGCCTGGATGGAGGAGAAGGGGCACATACGCGTGGAGAGGGAAGCGGGGAGCGACGAAATTCAAATACTTGCGGATGCGCAACCAGGCCATGCATTGAACGATGTGACAATGACACTGAAAGCACTACTAGATGAGACAGCAGCTTATCGCGAATATCTCAGGTCAGCAGACATTGATGCACTTGGACAAACGTTTAACGTTATACGTTGAACGTTCCAACGCTATTAGGAGAACGCCATGCAAAAAGAAATCACCCAAGCAGGGCCTTTACTCACCACCACTGGCGATCTGGCGCAAATCGGCTGGGCGCGACACCAGTACCTGGATTGCAATCTGGATTACCTTTCAGTTTACCCAGGCATCCTCAAATTCTGGCAGTTTGCCCGCACCAAACGCTGGGATTATTACGCAATCATCACTCCAAAGCGTTTCTTCTCCGCCACTATCGCTGACCTGGGCTATGCGGGTAATGTCTTCGTCTACACTTTGGATTTCGAGAGCACTGACCTGCACGAAGAAGGCTTGGTCATCCCCCTGGGGAGAGGTATCACGCTACCACGCAACTCAACCGAGGGGAATTGCCATTACGAGGGCCAGGGAGTCAAGCTACACTTCAGCACCTCCCCTGAAACCCGGTCGATCAGCGTTGATTGGCCTGCTTTCCACGATGGGCGCGGCATCTGCGCCGAGATCAGTATGGACTGCCCACCCGAGCACGAGTCCATGACCATCACGATCCCGATTCCCAAGAAGCGCTTCTACTACAACCGCAAGATCAACTGTATGCCTGCCAGGGGTTGGATTAAGTACGGCGCTGATCAGGAAGAACTGACCCCAGATTCTTCCCTTGGCCAACTGGATTGGGGGCGCGGGGTTTGGGAGTACAGCAGCTTCTGGCAATGGGCCAGCGCTTCAGGCTTCCTTCCCGATGGCCGCAGGGTGGGCCTGAACCTGGGCCGCGGCTTTGGAGATACCTCCCAAGCCACCGAAAACGCCCTCATTCTGGAGGGTGCCATCCATAAACTCGATCAGGTTACCTTCGACTACGACCCCAAAGATTTTATGCAGCCCTGGAAATTCAGGGACAACCAAGGACGCTTAGATTTGGTATTTACCCCCTTCAAAGACCGTTACGCAGCCACGCACTTACTGGTCATCGACAGCCAAGTCCACCAGATGTTTGGGCGCTATTCGGGCAAGGTTATCGCCGATGAGGGAGAGGAGATCATAATCGATGGGCTGATTGGGTTCGCTGAGGAGCACTACGCCAGGTGGTAGGATCGCAGATACGCTGAGGAAAAAAGATTACGCTGATTGCTAATGGATTTCTCTAATTCAGACAATTCAAAGGTCTTTAGGAATTACCGGGGTAATCCCCAAGATTTAGGGGTGAACGGGGTGCTCCGCACTCCGTTCACCCCTAAATCTGGAAGAGTTCACGTCGATTCCTGGAGAGTCCATTCAACGATCTATAAATCGACTAATAATCATGCTACAATATTAAGGTGTTTGTTGACTGATTTTATCCTGTTTAGATCGTTAGATCAGATCCATAAGGAGTGAATGATGAGTAAATCTATTTCATCACGAGCAGGGGATCATCGTCAAAGCAAAGCAATAAGCAAATTGGGGAGCACCTGGGGGATCGGCATGTCGATCATTTTGGTAATTTTATTGGTATCTGCTTTCTCTACCTTCTCCACACCGGAGTATGCCCATGAACCCCCGGAGACCATTGAAGATGACTTCGGCGTAGCCATGGCCCTTGTTCCTGCCGGGCCTTTCGAAATGGGCAGCAACGAAGGCGCCGAGGACGAACAACCGGTTCATACAGTTACCCTGGATGAATTTTATATCGACCAATACGAGGTCACTAACGCCCAATATGCTGAGTGCCTCGAAGCCGGAGCCTGCCAGCCCACTACAGATACCACCGCCTTCGCCAGTTCTTATTCTCGGCGGATCTACTACGGTAATCCAGAATACGCTGACTACCCGGTGATCTACGCCAACTGGTCGGAAGCCAAGGAATATTGTGAGTGGCGCGGGGCGCGCCTGCCCACAGAGGCCGAGTGGGAGAAAGCCGCCCGCGGTGGCCTGGAGGGCAAAGCCTACCCCTGGGGTGACGAGGCACCAGTTTGTGAAGCAGGAGCTGCGAACGGCGCCAAGTTCGATGATAATGAGAACTGCAACGACACCGATACCGCCCAGGTTGGCAGCTACAGTCCGAACGGCTATGGCCTGTATGATATGGCCGGCAATGTCTGGGAATGGGTCAGCGATTGGTACGCTGCAGACTACTATGCCAATTCGCCCGCACAAAACCCCACCGGTCCTGAAGAGGGCGGTTTCCCCGTGGTTCGGGGCGGTTCCTGGGGGAATTACGCTGAACGCCAGCGCGTCTCTGATCGTCGTATCAATGACCCTTTGAGTGGGTCACTCAATATCGGCTTTCGCTGTGCCAAAGATGTAACTCCTTAGGCAACAACTTAATATTTGTTTTAACGAGAAGAACGCGGTTCCTCATAGGAACCGCGTTCTTATATGGAAACTATTAAACCCGATGTGCAAGTTTTTTCAAAATAGCTGTCATTCTGAGCCCCTTCGGGGCTCAGAATGACAATCAAAAAGAAATACTTACACATGGCGTTATTAAAATAAAAACATCCTATAAGGTAAAATAAGGGGAAGCGTTGCAACGTCCTTCGTTCATACGTCGCAACGCTTTATTTTGAATTAGGAGAGATCATATGACTAAAGTTCGCTGGGGTTTGTTATCTACTGCCAACATCAATAAGGCATTGATCCCTGCCATTCGCGCCTCGCAACGCGGGGAACTGGTGGCAGTTGCCAGCCGCTCAGCAGAGAAAGCTGAGACCTATGCCCAGAAATGGGAGATTCCCCAAGCGTTTGGAAGCTACCAGGAGATGCTCGATTCTGGTGCCGTGGACGCAGTCTACATTGGGCTGCCTAACCATTTGCACGCCGAGTGGAGCATCAAGGCCATGAGGGCGGGTGTCCATGTGCTCTGCGAGAAACCCTTTGCCCCTACCCTGGAAGAAGTCGATGACATGATCGCTGCTAGGGATGAGACCGACACGGTGCTGGCCGAGGCTTTCATGTACCGCCATCACCCCCAGACTAAGATCGCCGGGGAGTGGGCCCATTCGGGGAAATTAGGCCAGATCACTCTGGTACGCGGCGCCTTCGACTTCTTATTACCCCCCAAAAGGCGCCAACCTGAGGCGCTAGATGTACGCTTAGTACCCGAATATGGCGGCGGCTGCCTGTGGGATGTGGGCGTTTATCCATTGAGTTTTTCCCAGTTCATCATGGGGGGCCCTCCAAGCTGGGTATTTGGCAGCCAGTGGGTCGGGGAATCTGGGGTGGATGAAGTCTTCGCCGGGCAGATGGGATACTCCCAAAAGCTGGACTTCTCAGAGAAGTCCAGCTTTTCAGTGGCACTAATCTCTTCTTCCTTCATGACTCCCTTCCACACTTTCATCGAGATTGTAGGCACGCAGGGACGGCTGTATTTGACCAAACCATTTGTCGGCCATCATGAAGGCCACCAGATGACCTTCTATCCCAAGGATGGCGAACCACAAGAGATTCCCGTCCCGGAAAAAGATCTTTATTTAGGTGAGGTCGAGGATATGCATGCCGCCATTCTAGATGGGGAACCGAATTACCTGAGTCTGGACGAGACTCGGGATCATGTCAAGACGGTGTTGGCTTTATATGAATCCGCGGAAAAGGGGGAAGTTATCAGTATTCAGTAATCAGTATTTAGAGATCAGTGATCAGTTACTGATCAACTATACTGACCACTGATTACTGAATACTGGCTACTGGATACTGCAACATATGACTACATTTTCGCCGGTATCCCAGGCTCTCACTGAAAAAGGTATTCCCCACCAGGTCTTCCAGCACGAGCAGCCGCCGCGCTCCCTGGAGCAAGCCGCCCAGGAGCGCGGTCAGCGACCAGAACAGGTCGTGCGCAGCATCCTCTTCCGCTGTTCAGGCGGCGAGTATGTGATGGTGCTGATGGCAGGCCCGCAGCAGATCGATTGGAAATCGTTGCGCCGCTATGTGGGCAAGTCGCGCATCACCATGGCCAGCAAAGAGGAAGTGCTCTCCGTTACCGGGTACGAGCTTGGCGCTGTAGCTCCCTTTGGATTACCCAATCCGCTACGGGTACTGGTTGACGAATCGGTGCTGGCGGAAGAGGAGATTTCCATGGGGTCGGGAGTGCGCGGGGTGGCCCTGCTACTCAAATCAACGGATTTGATGAGAGCGCTGGGAGATGTGGAGATGGTTAAGTTTAGTTGAGAGTATCCAGTATACAGTTACCAGTGAGGGTTTATGAGGATATTTGAGATAATATTGCCCTCTTTGATGGCTATACGCATTTTGCTGATTCCAATAAAGCACAGGCGCTGGCATGAGTATTTTGTCTTCGTTGCAGTTTTAGCTTGGGGTGCGCACATCCTGTTCGAGGGGTATCGCTGGCAAATGATCCCCCTCTACTTGGTCATGCTGGGGATGAGTATCAATGCCTTTTGGCGCTTCGCAACCCAAAGGGAGTCTGCGCGTCCACGTTGGAACCTGGTGAAAACCCTCGGGATGATACTGGTCTTAGGGATCTCCCTCCTGCCGCCCATCTTATTGCCCATCCCGCAAACACCCGCGCCGACAGGGCCTTATCCGGTGGGGACTTTTTCGCTGATGCTGGTGGACGAGTCGCGCCTAGAGCTGTACTCTAAGGCTTCCGATGAACCTCGCCGCATCATGCTGCAGGTCTGGTATCCGGCGGAGGTTAGTAAAAGCTCAGAAATCGCTCCCTGGATGGACGATGCTGAGATCATGGGGCCAGCTATCGCTGAATATTTGGCGCTGCCGGGGTTCTTCCTCGACCATCTGGTTTATTCGCGCAGTCATGCTTATGCAAATGCACCGCTGTCAGATGACCAGGATGTGTATCCGCTATTGCTCTTCTCGCACGGCTGGAATGGCTTCCGGGCACAGAATACCTACCAGATGGAAGAACTGGCCAGCTACGGGTATGTGGTTGCCGCGCCCGATCATACCTATGGCTCTGTGGCAACGGTCTTTCTCGATGGCAGAATGGCGGGGAACAATCCCGCAGCTTTGCCTTTTGATGCCGGGCTGCCCATAGACGAATTCAAGCTGCTCGCTAACCAATTGGCAGCCCAGTGGGCTGGGGATTTGAGTTTTATCCTGGACAGGCTTTCTGAAAATTATTCTGGGATCCAGCTGGGGATATTGTCAGGCCGTTTGGACCTGGAAAATGTCGGCGTGCTGGGGCATTCTACGGGGGGCGGGGCGGTGATCGAGTTCTGCGCCCGGGACGCGCGCTGTGGGGCGGTTTTTGGCATGGATCCCTACATGATCCCGGTCTCCGAAGATACGCTTTCCTCGGGCATCACCCAGCCTCTGCTGGCCATATTCAGCCAGACCTGGTCAGATGATTGGGAAGGCAAGGAGCGCGGCTTTGACAAATTCTATGAAAATACTTCTGGGGAAAAGGCTCACCTTATCCTCCAGGGAACCGCCCATTTCGACTTCAGTGATTTGCCGGCTTTCAGCCCCGTGGCGCGTTATATTGGGCTCAAAGGCCCCTTGAACGGCGACCGCGTCCTGGAGATCGTCCGCACTTACACCCTGGCCTTCTTCAATCAGCACCTGCACGGTCAAAATTCTGAATTGCTTGATGGTCCGTCTCCCGAATTTCCTGAGGTAGAATTTATCCGATAAAAGATTTAACGCAGAGACGCGGAGGCGCGAAGGCGCAGAGAATTAAACCAAAAAAACTTTTGCGTCTCTGCCACTCTGCATCTCCGCGTTAATAAGGTAAATTTATGCCATTTGACTTCGATACCCTCCCCGACCGACGTAATACCGAAAGCGCCAAGTGGCGCGTTTATGATGAGGACGTGCTGCCCATGTGGGTGGCGGATATGGACTTCCCCTCCCCAGAGCCAGTCATCCAGGCTTTACAGGAGCGCGTGGCGCATGGCGTATTCGGCTACCCCTGGCCACGAGATGAACTCAAAGAATCCGTGGTGGCCTGGTTAGAGCGACGCCATCGTTGGTCGGTGGACCCCGAGCATGTGCTCTTTATCCCCGGCGTGGTGACCGCTTTCAACCTGGCGACCCACGCCGTTGCCCAACCTGGAGATGGCGTATTGGTTCAAACGCCAACCTATGGCCCTTTTCTCAAAGTTGCCGAGAATGTCAAACTGGTGCAGCAAGAGAACCAATTGATTTGTGGAGAAGATGGCCAATACACCATCGACCTGGATGGCTTTGAGTCCGCTATCGATGAAAAGACACGCATCTTCATGCTCTGCAATCCCCAGAATCCCACCGGGCGCGTCTTCCGGCAAGCTGAACTGGAAGCCATGGCCGAGATTTGCCTGCGCCACAATGTGATCATCTGCTCGGATGAGATTCACCATGACCTGGTCTTTTCTGGCAATCAACACATCCCCATCGCTACGCTGGCTCCCGAGATCGCTGCCAATACCATCACTCTGTTGGCCCCAAGCAAGACCTTCAACATCGCCGGGCTGAAAGCTTCTGTTGCTGTGATCGAGAACGACGAACTCAGAGAGCAGTACGAAGCTGCCAAACAGGGATTGGTGGGGTGGGTAAACCTGCTGGGTCAAGTAGCCATGCAGACATCTTACGAACAGGGGGCAGAATGGCTGGATGCGCTGATGACCTACCTCGAGTCCAACCGAGACTTCACCTACGACTTCGTCAACGAGCAACTCCCCGGTGTATCGATGGCCAAACCCGAAGGCACGTATCTGGCCTGGTTGGATTGTCGGGAAATGGAGATCGAAGGCAAGCCCTGCGACTTCTTCTTGGAGAACGCGCGCGTGGCGATGAACGATGGGGCCTGGTTTGGCGCAGGCGGGGAAGGACATGTGCGCTTCAACTTCGGTGCACCGCGCACAGTGGTCGAGGAAGCACTTGAGCGTTTGAGAAAAACGCTCTGCGCAAACCAGATATCGCCAGCCTGATGGATCTCCTGGGTCCCTGGCCGTGGTATTTGCTGGCTGTAGAAGGCGTTGCCCTGGTGATTTGTTTTATTCTTTATCTGCCATTCTTGGTCAAAGATCAACGCGCTAAAGCGATTGCCAGCTTTTTGCAAACACTAAGTAAGCAGTGTGCATAATTCTAAAGATGCCCAATTGTCCTTCTTGCCGATATCCCTGGCGGCGGTTTACGGGAAAATTGGATCTAATTCACTTACGAATTCAGAAAATGAATTTTCTGCTGAAATACCAAGTCCGTCGCTTTGCGTGCCCTCCGGGCAAAACTGACTTCCTGTCTAAGCAGAGATTTCAATCTCGCTGATTGGTTCAAAACGAGTGTACCGCAAAAATGTCGCCAAGGTATAGAAAAAACCGCTCTGAGCGCTTCTCCACAGCATGGTTGTCATTCCGCGGGAGCGTCTTTTTGCGACCAAGGAATCCCCCAGGCGTAACT
>CAZUSV010000075.1:0-26161 GCA_964622645.1 uncultured Anaerolineales bacterium | reverse complement strand
CCTCTTCGACGAAGGCGTTGATGTTGACTTCGTAGTCCGTCTGCTGCTGGGACTCCAGGTACTTAGCCTCGATACCGAGGTCAGCAACAGCATCTTCCATGCCCTTCCAGGCGGTGGCATTGAAGGATTTGTCGTCGATGCCACCCACATCAGTCACCTGGCAGGCTAGGAAGCCGCCTTCTTCCTCTTCGGGGGGGAAGAGGTCGTCGTAGGTGACGTCGAAGTCAGGCCCGAAGTATTTGGCATTGACTTCCGTGAGGAAGCCATTAGCAAATAATTCTTCGATGGCGGCGTTGACTGGTTCGACCAGTTCACTGCCGCTGGGGAAGATGAAGCCCAGGTGATCGCTGGACAGCGAAGGGCCAACCAGCTTGAGGGCATCAGCATTCTCACCCAAATAGCCCTGGCCAGCGACCTCGTCAATGATCACAGCGTCGATGTCGCCAGCGATAAGCGCCTGTACAGCGAAGGGAAACTGCTCGAAAGCAGAGATGCGCTCTTCGGAGAGGAATTTAGCTGCAGTGGCGTAGTTGGTGGTGCCGGTCTGCGTACCTAGCTTGAGTTCATCGTTGTCGACGATATCTTCGATGCTCTCAATGCGCTCCTCGTCTATACGGACCAGGAGGCGCTGCTCGATGGCCACATAGCCCATGGAGAAGTCCACGATCTCATCGCGTTCTTCGGTGATGGTGATGCCGTCGGCAGCAGCATCGAACTGGCCATCCGCAACGGCCTGGATCATGCCCTCCCAGGCAGCTTCGACATAAACGGGCGTGCAGTTTAGCAGGTTGCAGATCTCATTCCAGACATCGTAGTCCCATCCAGACGGCTCACCGGTATCGGGGTCAAGATAATTGAAGGGCAAGTAGGCGTTCTCGACGGCGATGGTGACTTCGCGCCCGCCAAGGTCAGCGAGACCCATCTCCTCGGCTTCTGCGGGCTCCTCTGCTTCGGCGGGGGCGGCTTCTTCAGCCGATTCGGCTTCCTCAACTGGGGTCGGTTGACAAGCCGCAACGATGAGGCTTGCTGCCAGAAGCAGTGTCAGGATCCAAAGGATCTTCTTCATAAAACTCTCTCCTTTACTCGAAAAAATTGGTTTACATTTGGGGTACTTCCCCAAAAACGGCACACACGAGGATAGACTATCTTGACAAAAAGCGCAAGGGGGAAACAGGTATATTGATGGTATTTTTCTGTTGAATTAGACCCAGCGTTTCTCAATATCTAATTCTGGCGATAATAAACTGATTTTCTCGCAAAATAACATAAACCTGCGGGAGGTCCTTGGAATTCAGTTTTAGGAGAGGATCATCCACTGTCGATCCCGCGGGAAATGTATGATGTGTTAAAATCGGGCAAATTGCACAGTGAAAAGGTTGTAAAACTTATGACTTCAAGCGAATCCCCAATTTCAACGGATTTTATCCGCGAAGCGGTCAAAGAAGATTTGGCCAGCGGTCGCTTTGATTATGTGCGCACCCGTCTGCCACCAGAGCCTAATGGCTATTTGCATATTGGCCATGCCAAAGCTTTCTTGATCGATTATCTGGTTGCGGTAGACTTTGGCGGTGAATTGAACTTGCGCTTCGATGATACCAATCCCACAAAAGAAGAAACTGAATTCGTTGAGGCGATCAAAGAAGATGCCAAATGGCTGGGTATCGATTGGGGTGACCGCGAATTCTACGCTTCGGATTATTTCGACAAGCTCTATGAGTGGGCTGTGCGGCTGGTCAAAAAGGGCAAGGCCTATGTTGATGATCAAACCGCTGAAGAGGTCAGCCGCAATCGAGGTACGCTGACACAGCCAGGGGTCAACAGCCCATATCGTGACCGTTCTGTAGAAGAAAACCTCGATCTCCTCGAGCGCATGAAAAATGGCGAGTTCTCCGATGGCAGTCGCATCTTGCGCGCCAAAATCGATATGGCATCCGGAAATATCAATCTGCGTGATCCGGCCATGTACCGCATTATCCACGAGCCACCACATCACCGTACCGGCAAGAAATGGTGTATTTACCCGATGTATGATTGGTCACATGGCCAGAACGACTCCATGGAGAAGGTCACCCATTCTCTATGTGATATCGGTTACGAAGACCATCGCCCGCTTTATGAATGGTTCCTGGAAGAACTGGGTGAATTTATACCTCGCCAGATCGAATTTGCTCGCTTGAATTTATCCTACACCGTGCTCAGCAAACGCTATCTGCGCCGCCTGGTGGATGAAAGCCTGGTCAGCGGCTGGGATGATCCGCGTATGCCTACGTTGAGGGCTATGCGTCGCAGGGGTTTCACGGCAGAGGCGATTGTAGATTTTATTCAGAAGGTGGGCATTGCCAAGAATTACAACATGGTCGATATCGCTTTGTTAGAAGCTGGAGTGCGGGCGGATTTGAACCTGCACGCCGAGCGCCGTATGGCTGTGCTCAACCCTTTGAAAGTAGTGATCACCAACTACCCCGAGGGACAAGAGGAAGAGTTAGAAGCGATCAACAATCCCGAAGATGAGAGCGCTGGTACGCGTAAAGTGCCCTTCTCACAGGAAATCTATATCGAGCGTGAAGATTTCCGTGAAGAGCCGCCCAGGAAATATTTCCGGCTGGGACCTGATCGCGAGGTGCGCCTGCGTTATGGTTATTTCATCAGGTGTGAAGATTTCGTCAAGGATGAAAATGGTGAAGTCATTGAGGTGCACTGCACCTATGATCCTGAAACCAAGGGTGGCTACGCGCCCGATGGTCGTAAGGTGAGAGGCACATTACATTGGGTTTCTGTTGCTCATGCCATTGAGGCCGAGATTCGCCTCTACGACCGCCTCTTCACCAAGGAAGATCCTATGGACTTCGATGCCGATGCAGGAGAAGATTTCACGGATTTCCTAAACCCGGACTCGCTGACCATCCTTGCAAATTGCAAACTGGAGCCCAGTCTTGCCGAGGTGGAGCCGGGTGATCGCTTCCAGTTCGAACGGCGGGGATATTTCTGCGTGGATAATGATTCTGCGCCTGAGAACCTGGTTTTCAATCGCACTCTGGCTTTGCGCGATACTTGGGCCAAGATCAGTAAAGGAAAATAGGGAGTAAGAAGTAAGAAGTAGGGAGTAGGCAGCAAGGGCATAGCTTGGCTGCATACTTCCTACTCCCTACTCCCTACTCCCTACTCCCTGCCCCACATCTCCAAGGAGCTTCTCTTGAAATTTACGAAAATCTGTGTGCTTGGCCTGGGGTATATTGGCCTACCAACGGCCAGCACGTTTGCTACCCATGGTGTCAGAGTCATAGGGGTGGATGTCAACCAGCGGGTCGTCAAAACCCTGCAGAACGGGGGTCTGCACATCCATGAGCCTGGATTAAGGACTCTTGTCCAGGCGGCGCTCAAATCTGGGAATCTATCCATTTCTACACAACCTGAAGCAGCAGAAGCATTCATCATCGCCGTCCCCACACCTTTCAAGGAGGGCAAGAGGGCTGATCTGGCTTACGTCATCTCAGCCAGTGAAGCCATAGTGCCCTATTTACGGGCAGGCAATCTGGTCGTGCTCGAATCAACTTCACCTCCTCGCACGACTATCGATGTAGTCGCACCGATATTAGAAAAATCTGGCTTGAAGGCGGGTCAAGACTTTCACCTGGCCTACTCTCCTGAGCGGGTGCTGCCTGGACAAATCCTGCGCGAATTGATCGATAATGCCCGTGTGATCGGCGGTATTGACCAGGCTTCCGCCGATGCCGGCCGCGATCTCTATGCCACCTTTGTGCGCGGTGAGATCGTTTGTACCACGGCTACCACCGCTGAGATGGTCAAGTTGATGGAGAATACCTATCGTGATGTCAATATCGCCATCGCCAACGAATTTTCCCGGCTGGCAACGCGTTTTGGCGTTGATGTTTGGGAGGCCATCGAGTTGGCCAACCGTCATCCTCGTGTAGGTATTCTGCGGCCGGGACCGGGTGTTGGCGGCCACTGCATCAGCGTCGATCCCTGGTTTTTGGTGGAAGCTGCGCCCGATCTCACGCCATTGATTTCCACGTCTCGTCGGGTCAATGATGACCAACCTCAATTGGTGGTAGATTTGCTCCAACAAACCCTGGGCGGATTGAGCGGCAAACGGGTTGCCCTTCTGGGCCTGGCTTATAAGCCGGATGTCGATGATCTGCGTGAGAGCCCTGCGGTGGATATTGCCTATCGCTTGATCGATTTGGGGGCAGAGGTTGTGGCTTACGAACCTTACAAGTTGGATGCTGAGTTCCCCAAGATTTCCCTGGCCCAGACATTGGAGGCTGCCCTAAGTGGAGCTGATGGGCTGGCTTTGTTGGTGGCCCATGCCCCTTTGAAAGATCTTGTCCCCGAGGAGGTTGCCGCCAAAACAGATGCCCGCATTGCCCTCGACGCCGTTAATGGTTGGGACCCTGCGGACTGGCAACAGGCTGGTTTTAGTCTCACTCGCCTAGGCGTCGGTACTAATAACTGACAACTGACCACTGGCCACTGAATACTGAATATGCGCGTTCTCTCGATTTTCGGCACCCGTCCTGAAGCAGTCAAGATGGCTCCGGTTGTCCGCCAACTGGAGCGTACTCCCCAGCTCGAATCTCTGGTTTGCGTGACTGCCCAACACCGCCAGATGCTCGACCAGGTTCTAGATTTATTTGAGATCACGCCGCATGTCGATCTCGACCTGATGCGTTCGGATCAATCCTTGGCGGAAATGACAGCGCGTGTTTTCACCCATTTGGACCCAGTGCTGCGTGACCTGAAACCAGATTGGATCCTGGTGCAGGGGGATACCACTACGGTGATGTCGGCTGCCCTATTGGCATATTATCATCGCATCAAAATTGGCCATGTGGAAGCGGGCTTGCGCACCGGGGACAAGTGGCAGCCTTTTCCAGAAGAGGTCAATCGCAAGGTGGCAGGCGTAACCGCTGATTTGCATTTCGCGCCTACAGAGTGGTCGCGGCGTAATCTGCTGCAAGAAAATGTTCCTAGTGATGATATCGTCGTCACTGGCAACCCCGTCATCGACGCTTTACACTGGGTTTCAGAGAAACCTTTCGACCTTTCAACGTTGAACGTTCCCACGTTAGAACGTTACAACGTTAGAACGATCACAGTCACAGCCCATCGTCGTGAGAATTTTGGTAAACCCCTCGAGAATATCTGCGCTGCCTTGCGCCAACTTGCTGAGCACTATGGCGATCAATTGCAGATCGTTTACCCGGTGCATCTCAACCCCAACGTCCAGGGACCTGTTTATCGACTGCTAGGAGAAGTGCCTACCATCACTCTCCTTGATCCACTAGATTATCTCCCCATGGTACACCTGATGAAAAATTCCACGTTGGTGTTGACGGATTCGGGTGGATTACAGGAAGAAGCCCCAGGTCTGGGCGTTCCCGTTCTGGTCATGCGAGAAGTCACCGAGCGGCCCGAAGGCCTGGAGGCTGGAACTGTGAAACTGGTTGGGACGAACACAGAACGCATTCTCGATGAGTCCCGTCATCTTTTGGATAACACTGATGCACATGCGGCCATGGCTAAAGCTGTCAATCCTTATGGTGATGGACATGCCGCCGAACGCATCGTTGAGGCGATTTTGGATTTTTGATTTACGATTATGGATTTCATCACCCGGCTGACATATCTCCGCATGAACCCCGTTTTGGGTGGTATTGCCTATTACGCCCTCAAAATCCTTGGCCTGGAGATCCCGCGTGCTGTGCCTATTGGAAGCAATTTGGAGATCGTCCACAGCGGGTTCGGGATCGTGATCCACTCGAAAGCAGTCATTGGCAATCATGTCAAGATCTACCCTGGGGTCGGCCTGGGCCGGGCGGATATCCACAAACCTATGGCAGAGTCCCTATTCGAAGGTATTGTCATCGAAGATAACGTCATCCTGTCTCCAGGCTCGAAGGTATTGTGTAAAGAGGGAATTCTCCGTGTGGGCAAGGGGACAGTTGTGGGAGCGAATGCTGTTTTGTTGAATTCGACAGGGGAGAATGAAATCTGGGCTGGTATCCCGGCACGCCGCATTGGTCAGCGTGAAAATCTGGAGCCCGGATCGTGACACGTATCTGTATCCTCCCCAACGTTTCTGGTGTTGGGGGCATGGTCTCATTTCGGGATAAGTTTGTTGCTGGATTGGGTGCTCGAGGCATTGATGCTGTTCACGCTGTGCGACGTGCATCGTGCGACGCTATTCTTGTCATCGGCGGTACTCGCGATCTGTCCGGTTTGTGGCGCGCTAAACGCCGCGGTGTTCGTATTGTCCAGCGTCTGAACGGTATGAACTGGCTGCATCGCAAATTGCGCACGGGCACCCGCCATTATCTGCGCGCGGAGTATGGCAACCTGATCTTGCGGATCATCCGCTCAGGATTGGCTGATCACATCATCTACCAGAGCGAGTTTGCTCGCCAGTGGTGGGAAGGAGTCCATGGTCCAACACCTGTATCCAGTTCTGTTGTCTACAATGGTGTTGATTTGGAGACATATACGCCAGGTGAAACTCCCAGCTCACAACCTCCAACTTCCAACTTCCGACTTCTAATGGTCGAGGGCAGCCTGATGGGCGGTTATGAACTTGGTCTGGAGACCGCGGTCCAACTTGTTGAGCGGTTGAATGGTGCACATAGCCACGCATTAGGGGAGCCTGTTGAATTGACGATCGTTGGTCAGGTCGCAGAGCGTGTGAAACAGGAATTCAACCAAAGAGTGAAATCGCAGATTAATTGGCGCGGATTAGTATCTCCTGAAAAGATTCCCCAGATCGATCGTTCTGCACACCTGTTGTTCGCTTCCGATATCAACCCCGCTTGTCCCAACTCCGTCATCGAGGCCCTGGCATGTGGGTTGCCTGTGTTGTCGTTTGATACCGGGGCTCTTCCAGAGTTAGTCAAGGGTGATGCCGGTCGGGTAGTCACCTATGGTGGCGATCCTTGGGAGCTGGAGCAGCCTGACATTTCAACCCTGGCGGAAGCCGCTGTTGAAATCCTGCTAAATCAAAATCGATTTAGACCAGCAGCTCGCCTACGTGCTGAGCAAGCGTATAGTTTGAATCAGATGGTAGATGGGTATTTGGATGAATTAATTAACCACGCAGGACACAAAGGATCACGAAGGAAATCCTAATCATCCCCTTTGTGATCCTTAGTACATTGTAAAGAAAATTATTTGACATTTTTGCTGTGACCGGTCTGGCCGAAGGCCCGTCTTCGACGCCGACCGAGTCACCCCGGCACGGTCTGGAGACCGGCCTAAGCCACGATAGGATAACTTTCAGTTACTTTGTTTACGCTGTACTTAGTACACTGTAAATAGAGTTTATTGCAATTTTTGCTGTGACCGGTCTGGCCGAAGGCCCGTCTTCGACGCCGACCGAGTCACTCCGGCACGGCTGGAGACCGACCTAAGCCACGATAGGATAACTTTCAGTTACTTTGTTTACGCTGTACTTAGATTTCATCGAAATTGAATTTTCTGCTGAAATCAAGTCCGTCGCTTTGCGTGCCCTCCGGGCAAAACGGACTTCCTGTCTAAGCAGAGATTTCAATCTCGCTGATCGGTTCAAAATACATATTATGCACAATCCTCAATTGTTCAGAAAGAACGTGGTTTTAGATGTTTTGTTCGTTGACCTGATCGTCATGGTGTATTCGTGGTGAAAAAAGCTTTCATTGGCCTTGTTGCAAGTTTGTCTCGCATGTTGCCTGCGTCCTTAATAAAGTTGTTGTACAGGCTTGAACCCCTGGCACAAGCTACCCGCGGGATCTTGAATCGCGCTATGCCGGTTGGTTTAAGCGAGGTAGAAATCTCCGCCGGAGGATTGGCTGGGATGCGGATGTGCCTCGACTTGCAAACCGAGAAGGATTACTGGTTGGGCACCTACGAAACGGATTTGCAGACGGCGATCAGCGATTTCGTGCAGCCAGGCTGGGTGGCCTATGATGTCGGAGCCAATATCGGCTACATTTCTTTACTACTGGCACAGGCCGTTGGAAGCGAAGGACGAGTGTTCGCCTTCGAGGCGCTACTTTCGAATGTCGAACGTCTGCAAAACAATGTGACCTTGAACGATTTAGAATCGAGGGTGAAAATTCTCCATCGGGCCGTGGGAACTACCTCCTCCCCCGTGTCATTCTTAATTGGCCCCTCGGGTGCGATGGGCAAATTAGAAGGATCCGCAGGTCGCACTGATCTTCACGCAGAATCAATTGAAGTGCCAGGTTCCTCGCTTGATGATTTTGTGTATCGCCAAGGCAACCCGGCACCACAGGTGATCAAGATGGATATCGAGGGCGGTGAAGTGCACGCTCTGCCCGGTATGCGGCGAGTATTGGATGAAATCTGCCCATTGATCTTCCTGGAATTACATGGACCAGAAGCCGCGCAAGTCGCCTGGGATACTCTCATTGCATCCGGATACAACATCTCACATATGAAGTCCGACTATCCACGGGTATCTTTACTGGAAGACCTCGATTGGAAAGCATATTTGGTCGCTATGCCATGAACCCTCAGCCCGCCGTAGGTGCCTCCAAATTCCAATATCTATTATCTAGTCTCCAATACCCCGGTCGAGTGGCCTTGCAGCAGCGCGTACTGCCAGTATACCGCGCCCTCTTTTTTGATCTACTCGCCCGATCTTGTCAGGGAGGGCTGAGTGTGTTTGCTGGTCAACCTCTGGCGATAGAAGGAATCCCCTCCGCGAAAAGTTTAGGAGTGGCTCAACATATTCTTGCGGATAATTGGCATTTTAGCGACCCCTCTTCAAAATATTACTTGTGCTGGCAACAGGGGATCATCAAATGGTTAGAGACGTTTGATCCGCATGTCCTGATCGTGGAAGCGAACCCTCGCTACCTGAGCAATCGCCTGGCCATCCGCTGGATGAAAAAGCGGGGACGCCCTGTCCTGGGGTGGGGGTTGGGTGCGCCTGCCCTGAGGGGGATTCTTGCCCCGATACGTCATTGGCGCCGGCGCGCATATTTGAATGCACTGGATGGCCTGATTGTGTATAGCCAAAGAGGGGTCGAGGAGTACAAGAAGTTAGGGATCCCAGGCGATAAGATTTTTGTAGCCACCAATGCGGCCATACCGCGCCCAGCCGGTCCTCCTGTCAAACGCTCAGACACCAAAACTCACCCACTGACTGTGCTTTTTGTTGGTCGTTTACAGGAACGCAAGCGCCTGGATATATTGCTAGATGCTTGTACTTCGTTGCCCAAGGAGATCCAGCCCAGGGTGGTGATTGTAGGCGATGGGCCAGCCCGAACTCAATTCGAAGAATTAGCCGCGCAAATCTATCCCACAGCTGAGTTTGTGGGCGCCAAGTATGGGGGTGAGATACAACCCTATTTCGAGATGGCGGATTTATTTGCGCTCCCCGGCACTGGCGGCTTGGCAGTCCAGCAAGCTATGAGTTATGCACTGCCGGTGATGGTTGCCAAAGGAGATGGCACGCAGGATGATCTCGTGCGCTCGGAAAATGGCTGGCAAGTTCCGCCGGGTGATCAGAAGGCTTTCAATGGAACATTGCATTTGGCACTTGAGGATATCCCTCGATTACGTTATATGGGAGCTGAGTCGTATCGGATTGTGGTTGAAGAGATCAACCTTGAAGAGATGGTATCGGCATTCGTTCAAGCAATGAGGGCAGTGTAACGGAATCAAGTCATGCTATAATGCCCTCAAGAAATTCGACTGTGACTTCTCTGCGCCAAAATTTCCCAGAGATAATAAATATCATCTGGTTTGGCTCATGGGAAAATGGGATTCCCACTCCTGGAAGCGATGTCGATTTATGCATTGTCGTACAGGATTCCACGAAACCACGCCATGAGCGTGGGATAGATTTCTTGCCGGTTGGTTTCCCAGTTGGGATCGATATCCACGTTTATACAGTATCAGAATTCAAAATTCTGCCCCAGCAAACGCCCCAGTGGTATCAAGCGATAATATCCGGGCAGAAAATGCTTTGAGGCATTTTTAGGGATATCACTTTTTCGACTTGGGTGGATACGTCAAATTTGAGTCATGAAACTCTTGTTCATCGCCGATGGCCGCTCGCAGATCGCCCTGAATTGGATGCGCTATTTCGTAGATAACCATCACGAAGTTCACCTGGCATCCATATATCCATGTCAGCCCGATCTCGATCTCGCTTCGCTGACGATCATTCCAGTGGCGTTTAGTGGAGCTGTGGAACAAGGAAGTACGGGAGCAAGGGGGAAAGGGAGATTGTTGAAGAGGATAGCCACTCCACGCCTGAGAACCTGGTTGCGCCATCAGTTTGTGCCGCGAAGTTTGCCTGACGCCGTCCCTGATCTCCAATCTCTAATATCTAGCCTGCAGCCCGACCTGATCCACGCCATGCGCATCCCTTACGAAGGTATGTTAGCCGCGCTTTCATTGAAATCGCTCCCCGCTCCACGCCCACCGCTGTTTGTTTCCGTCTGGGGCAACGACTTCACCCTCCATGCTCCCGCAACTCGCCGATTGGCCAAACTCACCCGCACCACCATGCAACGTGCCGACGCACTGCACACGGATTGTCAGCGTGACCAAAGAGTGGCCAGGGAGTGGGGGTTCTCTATCAAGAAGCCAGCTGTTGTGTTGCCGGGTGCCGGAGGCATCCCAAGCGATATATTTTTTCCTCAAGATGAACCTCGACAAGCCGTAATTGTTAATCCTCGTGGGATGCGGGCCTATGTGCGTAACGATACCTTCTTTAAGGCCATTCCAAGAGTCTTGGTAGATCAACCCCAAACCCGATTCCTCTGCCCGGCAATGCAGGATCAACCTCAAGCTGAGCAGTGGGCTTCCCATATAAATATAGGCGAATCTCTGGAATTGCTGCCCCACTTATCTCAGGTTCAAATCGCCGAGACATTCCGGGGATCCCAGATCGTCACCTCCATTACGACCCATGATGGCACGCCGAACACCTTATTGGAAGCTTTAGCTTGTGGATGTTTTCCGATCGTGGGCGATATCGATTCCCTGCGAGAATGGATTACACCGGGTGTCAATGGCTTTCTGGTGGATCCTACAGACCCTGATGAGTTGGCCAAAGCGATCTTGGCGGCTTTGGACGATACGCAACTGCGCGCCCGCGCCCGAGAATACAATCTCCAGCTAATTGCTGAAAGAGCCGAGTATCGAAAAGTTATGCGGCAAGCGGAGCGTTTTTACACTCAACTGTGCGAGAATTAGATCGTATCTGGGTTGAGGAATTTCTCCCAGGCCTCCTCGAAATGTGCCTGGATTTCAGGATTCCCCAGGATGTCTGCAAATTGACTCAACCATTGGCGAATGTAGCTCAAGTCGAGTTTATCACCTTGCCGATAGATTACCCCCTCGATATCAAAAATATCTTGAGGGCGTCCTGCGACAGCCTTGTGAATGATTAAATCTTCGGGGGAGCAAACGCGCAAGTTTTTTCCTGGCTTCACCTCAAATTTTATAGTGCGAGTAAACATTTCATCTTCATAGCCAGGAAGAGCAAGGGAGAAATCGACTTCGACGCCATTGCTGGCAGTTACCAAGATCATTCGGGATCTTTTAGCGAGATCAAAAGGATCACTGTTACGCGAAGGGAATTGATCCGTAATCAGGTGAACCAAAGGTTCTAAACCTTCTTCAAGAGAAGCTGCAATGGTAAAGTCTGTGTCAACCGTCAATCTTGTCCCGCCTAGAATTTGAGCTGCTAATCCTCCAATCAGAGCATAAGTAATTTCATTTTCAGAAAGAAATTCACTGATTTCGAGAGCAGCAGCCAGTGGTTTTGTGGTCATTCGATCAGGCCTTGTTCTTTTGCCACTTTCTCGAATGCACGCCGTAGCTGGATATGATTATCAAGACGCCATTGCTCTATTCTTTCCCAATTTCCATCAGCGCTTTTTCCAGATTGTTCCCAGGTGTTATATAGTTCAGCAAAGTCTTTGAGAACATCTTCAGTGCTCTGTGTTCCCAATTGCTGACGCCGTTCAGCTTCAGTGATACGGTTGGCCTCAGCGTAGCCGTTCATCATTTTGAGAACAATTTCTTTATCCAGTTTGCTCATGACTGACTCCAGCTTAATTTTATCATGCGCTTTGAGTCTCTATTCAAATGGCCGAAAATTTACTGGGACCGGTCAGGCCAGAGGCCCGCTGTAAGCGCCGATCGAGTTACTGCCTGCACGCTCTGCGTGCTTCGACAGGCGGACCTCGCCACAGGCGTACCTTCGGCGGGCCAGACCGGCCAAAATTATACTGGTGTTTATTGAAGATCCGCGCGTTGTATAGTTTTCCGCCAGACCGCGTATCGGGAAGTGAAATGCACCCAGGGCATCGAGAGGATCAGCGCTGGACTGATAGCTTTCTTCAGGGATTCCCTCAAAGATTCGGCGTCGTGAAAGGGGGGCAGCAGCAAAGTCCCTCGTCCAATTTCAAAGGCTGCGTGGGCATCTGAGCCATGGGTGCCTGGCAGAGAATGCTGGCGGGCAAATCTCTGGGCTTGCCAGTTGAATCCCGGCCACAGGCAGCGTGCATTGAAGGTCTCGATGGCGTCGATTTGGGGGAGTATTTCTAAAAGGGCTTCCAGGCTCCAGTGGCCTTTCCGCAGGATGTCGAAAGGGTGCGAGACGCTGATGAAAGCCCCCTGTTCCTTAAGCCTTTCGATGGTAGCCTGGGGTGTGAGCCCTGCTGGGATTTCCTCTTCGAGGAAGTAAGCCAATAACTCTCCCTGGGTGGTGAGGATCTCCTCCCCTACGATAACGCGTTCGGGATCGAGCTCTCTGGCGCGCAAGGCTCCCTCGATGGTGTTGTGGTCAGTGATGGCGAGGCGGTCGATCCCCTTGCGCCGGCATGCGGCCAACAGCTTCTCGGGTGTTGTCAGGCTATCTTTGGAGTAGGTTGTATGGCAATGGAAATCTACTCTTAACAGTCTATTGGTGTTCATCTGGATTTATGTGGGTTTCAGTCCCAATAATTGGCGTGAGAAAGACCACACGATCAGGCCCAGGATAACCCCAAACCAGAGCGTGGCGAAGCGGATCAGCAGCGTTGCCGCAGCAGCTGTGTCAGTGCCCAGGCCTAACAGCAGGGCCAGCATTCCAGCGATAGAGGCCTCAGCGGCGCCTAAACCACCCGGCAGCGCTGACACAGCGCCAACCACGGTGGAGAACGCCAGCACGAAGACTGCCATCGAAAGCGTTTCCCAGCTCGCCGGCATCCCCAAACCCAGCAGGATCAAGTAAAAACCAATCCCCTCGCTAAGCCAGGAAATCACGCCCAAGGCCACTGCCAGGAGCGTCGCACCCGGTTTGAAGAGAGAAAAACTGCCCTCGTAGAATTCGCGCAGGGAGGGGGTAATTCGTTTTATCAAGGGTACTTTGCTGAGAAAATCGAGTAAGGCCAGAGCTAGTGGCCGGATTTGCGAAATGATGATGATGCCCAGCAGGATGATCAAGATGCTGGCAAAGGCGGGCCAGTATAGGGGATAAGCAATCACTCCTAACGTGGACAGCAAGAGTACGGCCAACCCATCACTGATGCGTTCGGCCAGCACGACCGCGATGCCTTTTGCAACGCTTACACCGGTTCTATGGTGGATCCAGACTCCCTTGAGCGCCTCACCGACCTTGCCGGGTGTCACCGCCAGTGGAAAGCCGGCCACAAAGAGGTGGAAGCTTTCCAGGAGCGTAATATCATGAGCCCCGATTTGCCGCAAATAGAAGTGAAATTTGAAGCCTCGTAGCAGGTAGTTTAATAGGGTTAAGAGCAGAACTGCAGGCAATAACGACCAACGAAAAGTCAAGAAGCGCTCACTGACCTGACGCAAATCGGCTACAAGGGTCAAACCGAGCATCACCAAGAAGCCGAACAGCAGGCCGAATACCAGGCGACGGGTGAGGGATGAGTTTGGGCGAGGGGGCATTTGGGGCTTGGGTGGCAGAAGGGGTGTTACTTTCGGCTTAGCAGGTAGGCCAGCCCCACGGCTCCTGCAGCCAGAACCGTCAATCCGGCAACGGCTTGCCTGACCGTCTTGGGTTCCACGCCGGGCATGACTACTTCACCATCGCCATACTCCTTGAACATGCGCCCCCACTTTGTGTCCAGGGCGCTCTCTACTCGTTTGCGACCCACAAAGGGGTACCAGTAGACATTGTGGTAGAAGTTGCTGGCGAAATAAGCCCAGGGGACGATCGGGCTGCGCAACAAGGGTTTCTCGATGAAATTCAGCCAGCCATGGTAGATCATCTTCTGGCCGCGGCTGGCGAAAGTGTCTTCCTGAACGAAATCCCAATCGGGTTCACTCTCGATGTCGTGACCGACGATCTCGATCTGGCGCGGGTCCCCAACCCCAAGTCCCATCTCATGGGCCAGGCGGATGAAGCGCAGACTCAGGGGGTCGAACCCCTGCAATTTGGCAGAAACCGCATCAATGGCAACCTGGTCAGCCGACGCTAAGAGGATGTCCTTCTCGTGCCAGCGCATCGCCCTCGGGCCGGGGCCATCACCGGCAAAAGTGCCATCCATCACCGCAAAGATCCCCGGGTGAATATCCTGCTGAATGGACAATAAGTCAACCAGGGTTTCATGGATAACCGAGTGGGTCCAATGGCGATGGCGGTGCAGCAGACCACCAAAGGCATTCTTCATCGCCCCAGTGATGGTCGTAAACACGTGTGTCTTTACGGTTGGCAGATGGATGATATTCATGCCTAGCAATGCTTTGGGGATGTGCACACCTTCGGGGAATACCTTGTCAAGCACCAGGAACGGACGGTCTTTGGGTTGGTACTCTACCCATTCGAAATCCTGCTCGTAGAGATATAAGCAAGGTACGTGGTTATTGTCAGTGACGAAACGGTGTTTGTTGTTGCGCTCTCCATCTGCGGTATCGACAACCACGGTATCATTGTGCACGCCGACCAGGTCGTTGTAGCCAGCATTTTTGAGCGTCTTGATCACACCATCAAGCTGCCAGGGGGTTGTGGAGCAAGCCGGGTACCAGGTCTGCCAGGAAATATTGATCTTCAAGCCAGTTTGGTTGCCTTTTGGCAGAGCATCTTCGAAGCCAGCCTTCTGCATGACGTCTTGAAAATCTTCGAGAATGGTCTCAGGTGATGTTTTTACGATGGCAACTTTTCCGCGGCCAGGGGGATTAGTCATATTTGCCTCCAAATGATTGTCAATTTGTAATTACTCAGCCATGGAACGGATTTTCCCGAAAAAAGGGTGTGCGCAGGGGGGCTACACCCCCTGCGCACACCCTTTTTTCGAGGGACTCCTTGTTTGACTGAGTTGTTAGGTCAATTTATAGATTAAGTAGGTTATTTGACCCTAAAGGGAAATTTCGATCCTATAGTATAATGAAAATGCTTTGATTATTAGGAACTCATCCTTTGCGTTTACTGAAAAATTCTTGTCGAGATGCTTTGAGGACAATGCTCAATTTAGATTTACGACTAGCACCGGGGTATTTAAGCACATCATCTGTTATTTTGCAAATGGAATTATTTTTTTCTGTTCAGAGAGAAGATCGTGGTAAACCGTAAAATAAATATTCTGAATTTTCCCGGAAACTGAAGTAATAGATACTCTGGACGAAGTCCCTAAAGAGTTTCCGGGAAAATTTTTCAAAAACTTTCTTTACAATGTAATAACCAAAAAAATTTAGATGATTAGAAAAATGATCTATGTCGGGGATAAAATCCTTTTTTAGCAGAGTGCCACTACAGGCATTCTTGTTCAGCATTTTTTCGATTTATATCTTCTACCAGCTCGGATTGCCAGTAGAAAATGTTTATGATATCGAGGTACAAAAGGTCCTTGAAAATCCTAATCAGGCTATGATCAACATGGTCACTGACGCGCATGCTTTTTTGTCTTATGGGAAGCATGGTGTGGTGGCTCTAAATATCCAGGATAAGCAGAATGTCTCTGAAGTGGGGGAGTATGATACTTTTGGAACCGCCAGGGGATTAGCGCTAAGGGAAAATGATAATGTACTATTTGTGGCAGATGGAGCTAATGGCATTGTCATCCTGGATGTCTCTAATCCTGCAGATCTAACACAGATTGGGCACGTGCCAGGCATTCAAGATGCACGTGACGTTGTGCTTAAGGATGATTATGCCTATATTGTTGATGGCGCACAGGGTTTATACACGCTGAGGATAAATCCTCTCCCCATAGAAGGAGAAGAACCGCAATTACAAAACAATAACGCTGCCGGTGTGGGTCTTACCCGCATCCTGGTGAGGGGCAATAACATTTATACGATTGGTGTGGATAATAATCTGCATTTCTTTAAGATCCTTGGGAATAGTCCGTCAGCTACGATAAAGACCCCTACAATCCCAGTTGGGGCACCCATCAAGGACTTTGCGGTTTGGGAATATCACTTGTTCTTTGCCGCAGATGGACTTGGTTTGGGTTGGATTGAGAACCCTTCAGATGGGACAACGGAGATAAGCGGTAGCTATGCAATCTCAGGGGTAATAAACACCCTCGATGTGTATGGCGATTTTGCATTCTTAGGGATTGCTGGAAGCGGAATCGCAGCCTACGATATTTCCAATCTTCCAAATGTTCAACCCGTATCAGGAAGCGGCGACATCAATGACGATGATATCAAAGACCCTTCCAGGTTGATCTATGATGTGAGTTATATTGAGGGAGAGATCGATCACTATGTGTTCGTTGGCGATGGGCGCAAAGGATTCAAAACGGTTCAGGTTATCTATCAAGCCAAGGGAAGGGATGCTGATCAGGGCAAAGTTTTAGGCAGTGTTGAAGATATCGCCGTTTACGAAGATTATGTCTATGCGGCCAGTTGCGAACAAGGGATTTGGGTGATCGAAACCAGGGATGCAGAAGACGGGATTAAGAAGAATACACTTGGTTTTCATGAGATAAAAGAATTGCGTGGTTGTCACACGGCCGTTGCTGTTGACGAAACGCGCCTGTATCTAATCAACGCTAAAGAGGGGGGTGGGACGAGTATCAGTATCTATGACCGCTCTGTGTCTTATGTGACTCCACAATTTATTTCCGATATTGATACACCCGGGACTGCCAATGATCTGGTGGTGTCAGGTGAGTATATCTTCGTAGCGGATGGCAACCAAGGATTACAGATTCTCCAGAGTGGAGGGGTATTTAACGCGGTAGTTGCTGGACTGCCATTTGATGATGGTGATGGTAGGGCTGCAGATGCTCAAGGCATATTCCTGCGAGGAAACTATGCTTATCTCGCAGTTGGCAATGAAGGATTACAAGTCGTCAATATCGAGGATCCTTTCAATCCCCAGCCGGTCTCTTCGCATGAGTTGGGATTCTATGCCCGTGCGGTGTTTGTTTATGAGCATCCCTACGAGAATAGGGCCGGTCGGGTTTATGCTTACATCGTTGGTGGCAGAGACGGCAGGCTGTCTGGAATGAAAGTCGTTGATATTACCAATCCAGCTCGCCCGCAGGATGTCGGCAATCTGATTGGCGTTTCTGAACCATTGCTGGATGTCGTTGTGCAGGGGCCGGTTGCCTATGTGTTGCAAAAATCACAAGGAGTGATGCAGTTCAACATCACCAATCCAGAGGCTCCTCTGATGATTGAAGGTGGTGAGAGTATTGTCGCAAACTATTCCAGGCTGACACTCCACGATCAAATTATCTATATTGGAAAGAGGGAACAAGGCTTTCAGGCTATCCGGAGATTGGATAGTGGTGAGATCGTCGTTGTGCTGCAAGGCAGCGGTAGATGGGTTGTGAAAGATGCGGTCGAGGTGGAGAAGTATATCTATATTGTGGATGGTGACAGGGGGTTGCGAATCGTCGACATCAGTGATTATGAAAACCCTACAATGGTGAAGTTTTTCCCGACAAGCGGACCTTCGCAAGGCATCACAATCGATTGGAATAGAAATAGAGCATACCTGGCCAATTCTAACCAGGGTTTGGAAATCTTAGATATCTCAAATCGCGAGAATCCATTCCAAATTGGTGTATATGCAGAGTTGAACGGTGCAGTAGATGTAGAATTTACAGAAGCATACGCGTATGTTGCCACCAGTGATGGCCTTGCTGTTCTGGATATTCGTGATCTTGGGGAAATCAAGCTTGTCGCATTGCATGAGTTAGAGGGTTCCATAGAAGATGTTACCATCCGGGGCGATTTTCTGTTCATCTCAAAAGGGTACTCAGGGATGGTTGTGCTTAGCATTGTCAATCCCATGAATCCTTCAGAAATCTATGTGGAAAAAACCAATCTCAGTAATGCGTTAAAGGCAATCTCTTCCCCTCATCCGGACCAGCTGATTGTTGCTGATGGGGAGAATGGATTGAATGTCTTCGACGTTTCTAACCCTGCCGTCCTTGAACCCATTTATGATTATGAACATGAAGACGGCAATAATACCAGCGACGTTTCTGTAAGGAAAAGGTATATTGTTGCTGCGGATGGCGATAACGGCGCGCGCATTTTCTATTTCCCAGGAGAGTATTTTGTACCCTCGTGGAGGGATACCGTTGAAATCGGGTCTGTGGGTGAACGGGTAACTAATGCCATAATCACTGACCTGACTTCTGGCGAACCGGCGGATTTTCACGTTGTCATCTCGGAAGTAGAAGGAGGCTTGCGAGTTCGAAGGATCGAAAAAGGATTGCAGACCACCAAAGATGCTTTTGTCGAAGCGCCAGGCAAGGCGAATATTTTGGAGTTGATCCTTGGTGGCTCGAACCCAAAGCGAACGCAAAGGGAGAGATTGTTGTTTCTCGGCGGTATCGGCGGGTATATGCTGGCTTCTTGGGCCTTGCTGGCATTGATTTCTAGAATGATTCTGCCCATCGAGACTGGTGGATTCCCCCAGGAAGTTTTTTCCCTCCTGAGTGCCTATCTTGGCGGCCGGCATGGTCCAGTTGTCTTCGTCGAGGATGGAAAAGATACCCCGCGCCAGGGCCCGTTTAGGAAAATAGGTCCAGGATATATAAAAATCGATACCTGTAGTGCGGTCGTGCTCGAGAAGACCGCCTTTCAACCGAGTTTATTAGGAGGACTGATAAGATCGATCCGCGGAAGACATCCGCGCCAAAATTTGGGCATGCGCACCGTGGATGTAGGCATCAATTTCACAGGCAAGGGTGAGCGAGTGCGTGGTGTCGCCAACTTGCGCAGGCAGATCCGTTTACGACCTGGAGTCAAGGCACATACGCGCGATGGTATTGAGGTCAATTGTGTAGTCTTGGCCTTATTTACGCTCAGTGAACCTCCTGAAGTGTATCAAGTGACCTATGAAGGAGAAGAGAAACCTGAGAATCTACGCCTTGTCAGAACGAGAAGACAAGATCCCGAAGAGGGGCAAGAGAATTACCAAATACAAGTTGTCAGTCAGTTGGAAGACATACTCGATGATGAAGATAAATTAGAAGTTCATCGCTATGTGCAGGCTTATCGTCGTAGGGCTGGTGTGGGGTCGGAAGAAATAAGTGTAGAGCCGGAGAGTTGGCGGCCATATCGCTTTTACCCTCAAAGAGTCTTTTCTGCGATCACATCACGCCCCTTTGACGTCCTGCTAGAGAAGCGAGCAGATTGGGAAGAAATCCCTGCCCATATCGCTGTACAAACTTTCCGAGAATTGTTGTCCCAGGAACAATATGATGGGCTTTTCCTTCCAGGAGAACCAAAACCATACCCACTTACTAACTTCAAGAATCTCATGCGGACGCGCATGGTGAACAAAGGAATTCTGGCATTTCAATTCTTGGAGCGAGCCGACGGAGAACCCATCCAAATCGACCAGGAATTGCGCAATAGCGAAATTGTCAGATATCCAGTCAGAGAATTCAAGACCCGCAAAGTGTTGCGATCTCGTGGGATAAAAATCATTACTGCGGGATTTACCGAATTGCAGCCCAGTATCGCGGATGTACAGCAACGCTATCTGTTCGATCATTGGCGAGCTCCCTGGCAACAAGAAGCCATAATCATCCAATCCGATCACGAATTACAAGCCACGCGTATGAAAAATCACGCCCGGGCCCAGGCGCAGCGCGATATGGCATATACGTTATCGAAAATCCTGAGCACCAGTCAATTTAGCAAAGAGGCTATGGCATTAAGGGTCTTTCAAGCCCTGGAAAATGCGGCAACCGACCCAACGACACAACGCTTATTGCCCAGAGATGCGATAGATATCCTGCGCAGCCTCAGGAATTTATTGCTGCCTGGCGAAGCACCAAGATTTCTTAGAGAATAGTAGTTTGAGAAGTTATCACGTAGTTACAGATCCATGGTTGGGAGGACGACTGGCAGGTTTTGGACGCTTGCTAGGCATATTCGCACTTGTGTTACTCCTGGGCAGCCTTGGTAGTGCTGTGTTTGAAAAATTCGACACGCAAGTTTTGGTAAATGGGTTGTTGGGGCAGTATTGGTACCTGAGAATCATCCCTGAAACGGTATTAAAATTTTTTGCATTCGTAGTGCGCAGTTATCGCTACTATCTCTTGGTTTTGCTGGGTTTCTTAGGTATCTTTTATGTTAGTGCGCGTTATATTGGCGACATTTACGATCTCGATAAATTTAGTTGGGCGGTACGTTACCTTTCATCGTTATTGTTTGGCTTTCCGTACCCGCGTATAACGATCCAGGATGGTGAAAAACAAATCCCCCCTGGTGAAATAAATCTACTGGATAAAATTGGAGGACCGGGGTATTTGATCATTCAACCGGGTAGTCTGGTTTTGTTGGAAGGTGCCAATGGCACCACGCGCGTTTGTGCCGAGGGCTCAAATTTCGTTTCTCGCTTCGAGAAGATCCGTGAAGTATTCAACCTGGATGATCGACAGGGTTTCATCGAATCGACCGTCGCCACAACCAAAGATGGCATCACCATCAAAGTTCGCGATATAAATTACGGGTATCGTTTGCGCACAGGCCGTGTTTCCAGCGATACAGCCCGTCAAAATCAAGACGCGCCTTATCCATTCTCATACCAGGCCGTGCTGAACATGGTTTTTGGGCGTTCGATAGGTACTGGCGGTCTTACGCCATGGCATCAAATGGTCAATCTCGCCGTTGAGGCTGCCATCACAGATTTTATCCGGGAAAACTTATTCGATGATGTATCTGCCCCACGCTTTGGCAAAACTGAAGCCAGGATAGAGATAGCCAGACGCCTGAACTCTGAAGGCACGCGTTTCCGACTCAGAGGTGTTGGAGCAGAGCTACTGTGGGTGGATATGGGACACTTTGAGGTTGTAGACAAGCGTATCGAAGAACAACGCGTAGAGACCTGGGGTGCCAAATGGGCAGGACTTGCGGATGTAAACCGGGCTTTTGGTGATGCAAAGCGTTTGTCACATAGAGAACTCGGCCGCGCAGAAGCACAAGCGGAAATGATACTGAGTATTCTCTCGGTTCTCAATGATATCGATGACCTGGAGAGCAATGAAGATACCTTGCGCGCCATCGTGCTTTCACGAATATCTCAATTACTAGATGGAATGTCTGAGAGAGGATTATTAACAGGGGGGTCTTCCGATGAATTACCCCCTCCTACGCAATAGCAAGCGGGAACTACTTGATTGGATCGACAACCCTATTTTCCAAATTCAATGCAATTCATCTTAGTCAGGGAAAAAATTTGAACACTCAATCCCACTATCGTTTTTCACCCGAAGTATCGAAAGCCAGACAACTTCAGGCCCCTGTGGTCGCTTTAGAGACCACTGTCCTGACTCACGGACTGCCATACCCGCAGAACCTGAGCTTAGCGCAGGATATGGAAGCCCAGGTGCGTGAGCATGGGGCTACACCTGCGACCATTGGGGTAATTGATGGGTTCATCCAGGTCGGCTTGAGTGATGAGCAGTTGGCGTTCCTGATACAGGCACGGGGTTTGCGCAAGGTCAGCCGGCGCGATTTTGCCCCAGCAATTGCGCGCAAAGAGAGTGGCGGCACGACGGTGGCAGGCACGTTGATTGCTGCCCACATCTCTGGGATCCAGGTGTTTGCCACAGGGGGTATTGGCGGGGTGCACCGCGGAGCGCCTTTCGATGTCTCTACCGATCTGCAAGAGCTGGCGCGTACGCCGCTGATCGTGGTCTGCGCGGGAGCTAAGGCGATCCTCGATCTGCCAGCCACTTTGGAGTATCTCGAGACGCTAGGGGTGCCGGTAGTAGGGTATCAAACCGATGAGTTCCCGGCTTTCTATTCGCTTTCGAGTGGGTTGCCGGTCAGCGTGCGGGTGGACTCGCCTGAAGAAGTCGTTGAGATCGCCAAAGTGCATTGGGGCCTGGGACTCGATAGTGGCATTTTAGTTACCGTACCACCCCCGAGGGAGTCTGCCATTCCGGTTGGGGACGCGCAGCGCGCCATCGATCAGGCCCTCCTCGAAGCTGAGCAGAAGGATCTGCGCGGCCAGCAGGTCACCCCCTTCTTGTTAGGGCGGGTCAGCGAGCTGACTGGGCAATCCAGCCTGAAGGCCAATCTGGCTTTATTGTTGAATAATGCCAGGGTTGCTGCTGAGATCGCGGTGGCGCTGTCAGGAAGCACTCCTATTGCTTCAGTTTAATCCTGGTTCCCTGCACTCAGCGGTGAAACCGGGATCACGCTTGTCCTGAGCTAAGGCGAAGGGCAGAGCATGGTCACCAAAAGAAAGAACACGGTTCCTTCAAGGAACCGTGTTCTTGTTAAGTTAAGGCGTGGGGGTAAGCGTCGGCCAGCGCGTTTTCGTCGGTGTAGGGGTCAGCGGCGTGTTGGTTGGCCAGCGGGTTATCGTCGCTGTGGGCGTTACTGTAGGTAGCGGGGTTGGTCTAGGTGTGCGCGTATCCAAAGGAGTCGCCGTTGGCCAGGGAGTGTTGGTGGACGTAATCGTCGCCGTGGGAATGCGAGTTTTGGTCAGCGTGCTGGTGGGCGTTGCCAGGGTTGGCGAAGGCGTGGGGAAGGGCGTGGACGTGATCGTTGGCCAGGGCGTGGGGGTGCTTGTCACGGTACCTGTGGGTGTTATCGTGGCCGTTTCGGTGTACGTGGCCGTAAGCGTTGGCGGCGTACCTTCGACAATGAATGATCCTGCCACGATCCAATCCAGACCGATGAAGATCTGCACCTGGTATTCACCAGGCAGCCAATCATCAGCGTCCGGGCTCCATTCTGAGAAACCCGCACCGCCTGTGCCCCAGATCCAGGGACTGGTTTCGAAGTTTACTAATTCGCCCTCGCGGAACCACAAGGCAGTCCACTGTACACCATCGGCCATGCCGTCATAGGTATAGTAAGCGTACATCTGGCCAACGGGATTGGTGAACAGCTCGCCCGGCTGCACGGGACGATAGAGGGAGTCGATGCCCTGGTTGGTGAACTGAAGGCGGCTGAAGACCACATCTGCGGGGGGTGTGATCTCGCCTTCGAATTGGGCTTCGATCGCCAGGGGGATATGCGGGGTAGGAGTGATCGTGGGTGTATCTGAAACCGAGGGAGTATCTGTTATGGTCGGCGAGAGTGTGATGGTGGGGGTCAGCGAGATTGTGGGTGTCTGGCTCACGGTTGGTGTCAGCGTCGGTGTAACTGATGGCGGGAAAAAGCTATAGGCGACCGGTTCAGCGAATGAGTAGATCAGATATGCTCCCGCACCAAGGAAGAGGAAGAGCAGGATGCGCCGCCAGCCTGTGACCATGCGTTGGCGGCGCATTTGGAAATATGGGATCTGTCTGCCGCTGAGAATCGCTCGGATCCCTGTCAGCAAGCTCAGCAGGGCGAAGAACCCGGCGATGATGACTGCAGTTATGACTCCTGTGCGAACATCTAGATCGATTGGCATCTCAGCACTTAGCACTATCTTGATTCGACGGTGACAGGGTTCTCCAGGGAGCCAATTCCCTCGATGCTGACTTTGACAGAATCGCCCCTGGCCAGCGGACTGACTCCCGCAGGTGTTCCTGTCAAAATCAGATCACCTGCCTCCAGAGTCATCACTGAGGAGATATAGGCAATCAGTTGGCGTGGAGCGAATACCATATCCCGCGTAGATGCCATTTGCCTCATCTCGTCATTGACATGGCAGTTGATCAGCGCATCCGAAGGGTCGAAATCGGTCTCGATCCAAGGTCCCAGGGGACAGAAGGTGTCGAAGCCTTTGGCACGGGTCCACTGGCCATCGCTGCGCTGAAGGTCGCGCGCCGTGACATCATTGGCGATGGTGTACCCCAGAACGTGGTTTAGCGCCTCTTCGGCCGTGATCCAGCGTCCCCGGAGGCCAATGACAATGGCTAACTCGGCCTCGTGTTCGACCTGTTTCGACTGCGGCGGCAGGATGATTGCCTCCCCTGGCCCGATCAATGATGTTGGGGGCTTCAAGAATATCAGCGGCACCTCTGGCACCTCAGCCTGGTGCTCCCTGGCATGGGCAGCATAATTACGCCCAATACAGACGATTTTCGAGGGCAGCACTGGGGCGAGTAGCTTGACTTCTTCTAAGGGCAAATGCGCCTCACCACGTTGGAATTCCCCATAGATATCGCCCGAAATTGGGCCGACCTTATTTTCGTAAACCCAGCCAATCTGTGGTGCTTGTGTTCCGGTTTGGTAGCGGACTAATCGCATAGTTGCATCCCAGCTCGTCTCAAATTCTCGTCAACATAGTCTATCACAATTGAGAGAGGGCGCGCAAACCTGTTTGAGCAAATTTACCTGCACGGGATGAGGAAACTACGGTAAAATACATTATCCGGGCGGATAGCTCAGCTGGTTAGAGCGCTTCTCTTACAAAGAAGAGGTCGCAGGTTCGAGTCCTGTTCTGCCCATATCGTTGTTATAAGCACCCGAAGGTGCTTATATTGGTTAAGGAGATAAGGGTTCATTCAACCACGCTTGTGGTGGAATGGCGATGCGGGCTCTTAGGGGATCGCCTGCTCTCACTCCGTCTCTTGCTCCGCCCCTGCGGAGTAAGAATACATTGCGTTTCTCCCTGAAAATCACAGACCCCAAAAAATAACTTGGACCATCCGCTCTCTTCCCGCCATTTCTAGTTTACGCCGCTTTGCGCACCTTTGGTGTGAGCGCAACAGTGCAAGAGCCCGAAAGATAAAATCTCAATCCCAATTTTTATTCTATGGGCACGCAATAGATGCACCGTTGCAATCAGGCTATTCTTCCAATATGCAGAAGCTAGTGATGGATACAGATCTCAAGCAGACAGAGTTGATGATTTTAAACTGATTTTCTATTCCCCCGCAAGCAGCAAGACCTTTTTAAGAAGAAGTTCCCCATAATGAATTGATGAGCTACGAAGTTTTTCGACAAAGGGAGTAACTTGCTGGAGTACGCCCTTTTGTTTTGCTAGCAACAAGACTCCCAATGCCCCGATGCATTGAATGTTGTTATGTTCAGCGATCGCCCTGGCGCGTCGGTCGTCGATCAATAGCTGGTCCGCAGAGAGCTGCTTGTACAAGGCCATCGCTTCGATCTCGCCCTGGCCAAGCCCGCCCGCAGTAAAGACAAAGCGCGAAGTTTCCACCACCTCGACGCGGTTCTTTAGATAAGCTTCAAGTTTAGAAGCTTGAGATTTTCCAGGTTCGACAACTTCGTCATAAACAGCCTGGGGAACCTTGACGTCAGGATACAGTTGCTTCAAGACTTCCAGTGCTTCACAGGTTGCCAACGCAACCAATGCCGAACTATCTGCGATAACCACCATTAATCTCAGCCCCCAACCGAGAACTGCTCGAATTCAGCTTCTAGCTCATCTGGGGTTTGGGTTTGCAGAGCTACCCCTTCACGCTTGCAGAAATCGAGAAAGACATATCGATCTACCCCAGCCAGTTCACAAGCCGCGCCGATAGAAAGCTCACCGGCCTGGTACATACCCAATGCGGCGTATAAACGCACTTTGGCGGCGACTTCATCCGGAGATTCTGTCACAAATTGCTTATTGGGGAGTGAAAAAGTTATCTCCATAATACAACTCCAATTCAGTACTTTACCTATTTTATACCATCATACCTGAATTTTGCTCAGATATTGGTTATAGTTTCATAAATTTTCTTGTTCAATTTGGGTCATGCTTCAGTACCTCCTTTCCCGGTTATTTCTGAATACGTCAGCTACTTGACCGGCTGCTTCTTGGCATGGCCGGTCAGTTTGACGCTATCCACAACGAGATACATCCCATCCG
>CAZUSV010000074.1:10231-26217 GCA_964622645.1 uncultured Anaerolineales bacterium | reverse complement strand
TTGGAATGCGCCAGGCGCTCCTGGATCCTGCTCAAATCGGCCCTGGCTACCGTCTTCAGCAGCATGGCGTTGGTATGGCGCAGGCTGTGGACGGTCAGGTTATGAGCCACGATGCCGGCCTTCCGGGCATATCCCCGCAGCAGATCGCCGACGTGTTTCCCGGAGATGGGCCGCTCGAAGGGCTGGTACTCATCCCCAACCTGGGGCAGGCGGGCTGCGTTTGGGCTGAGTGCCGTGAAGATGTAATCCTCTTCCCCCAGGCTTTCCCAGCGCCCGGCAGCTTGCAAATAGACTTCGATGGCTTCCATCACGTGAGCAGGACATTCGTCCCAACCTGACTTTCCTTTACCGGACCAGTAATACATGTGATGGCCGTCGACTTGTTTGAAATCCTTCCACTGCAACTTTCGGACTTCGGAATTCCTGCGGCCTGTGGCGATATACATCAAGAACATGGCGTAATTGCGGGCGCCCTGGACCGTGTTCAACGGGATCGCCTGCAAGAGAGCTCTGACCTGGGCCAGGGACAGGTAAACGGCCTTGGAACGCTCCACCTTGGGCCTCTCCACAGTCAAGACCGGGTTGAAATCGTGGAGTGTCTGATTGTCAGTTAGGGTGTAGCGTTCGCAGGCGAATTTATAGAAGGAGCTGATCGCCGCCAGGCGATGGCTGATGGTGCTCTCGGCCAGGTTGCGGGCGCGCATGACGGCTACCCAGGACTCGATGGCCGCGGAGCCGACCGCCCAGGGCGCATCTCCGGCGCTGGCGATGAAATCGTTCCAGGCGATTCGGTAAGTTCGCTGCGAGTTCTTCGCCTTTGAAGCCAGCCACGCAGCAAACGCTTTGTCCCAATCCTGCGGAGATCCATTGGCGATTTCGACGCCCTGGAAGAGGTATTCGAGTTTTTGATCCATAAGAACGGCTAATTTGAATAGGGGAGTGTTGGGGTGCCATGCCACACCCCAACACAGTAAGGAGGAGAAGAAATCAATAATAATTGCCTGGTTATGCGGCGAAGGATAAGTTGGTCATCCAAGATTGTTTTTATGCTTTCCTCAAGCTCACCCTTGTACCTTCTCCACATACACCACTGGCGGCCTCTGAGCATCTAGTGGTCCAGGAAGTTCACTGACATCGATTACAAGATATTTTTCTCGAACGTCTAGCCAGATCGTCTCGATCAAGTTAGAGAGAGACCGGTTCTCACGCTTAGCTACTTCCTTCATCTCAGCATGGATACTTGGTTCAAAAGCAATTCCTTGAGTCACTCGCGACATTATTTACTCCTGTATACATTAATCTTTCTATTGACAGGATAACAAACAATGCAATTGTTGTCAATAGTAAATAAAATATTTACCACAGCGAGTGTTACTGGCGTTAGACTTTTATTGACCTATGACAACATTTGGTGAGTGGTTAATAAACGAAATGAAAATTAGGGGAATGTCTCAAGCTGCTTTAGCGCGCTCAAGTAAATTGACAACAGGTGCGATATCGCATTTAATTTCGGGAAATAGACAACCTGGTCCAGATGCTTGCAACGCCATCGCAGACGCGTTTAACTATCCCCCTGATTATGTATTTCGAGTAGCGGGATTGTTGCCGGAACTAGAAGACGACGACCCCCCAGGATTGGAGGAACTGGAGCACCTTTATAGGATTGCCAGCGAGGCGCTTCAGCGTGAAATTTTAGATTTTGCCCGCTTTAAAAGTAATCGGTAGTGGTCTTTTGTGACAACATAGTAACCATTTCTTTTGGTCCACCAAAGCGTAAAAGCCCACCCAAACCCGTCGAAAATACCAATAAGCCAATCTCTCGTTCTAGAACGCATGTTCTATATTATAGCAATTTATCGACAGGCATCAAGAGGGAGTTCGGTACTAGGTTCGTCGGTTTGTTTTGTTGTACTTTGAATTTCGTATAGTCGTTTTCATTCAACCCCTAAGACCCCCCGTCGCCTCCACCCATCACTGCAGCATTATCACATTCATCCCATCGTCACCGCCTTCGGAAAGGGAGTGTAGATAGCGTGATTTTGGAGTAGGGAGATATTCTTTCGTTGGGCTGCGAATTTTAGGGAACTTGATAAAAACATCTTCTACGTTTGCATGGAGCCAATTTTCTTGATACTTTATTTTAATCTATAGTAATACTTGGGCTGAAAATAAATTGTTGATATCCAGCATAGGCTGGGGTGCAAATTTGCACATCCAAAACATAACACTCACTGTGGCTACCAACATTTTGAAGTGCCCCCAAATTTCAAAAAGAAAAAGATATTTAAGGACAAGTGCATGATGAGTTCTCTTGGAGATCGCGACTGGGAAAACCTGTTACAGAGAATAATAGAGAAGAAATGTACTCCGTTTATTGGTGCTGGAGCGTGTACTGGGACCCTACCTTTAGGATCTGAAATCGCTCACCAATGGGCAGATGATTACAATTACCCCTTGGCCGATTCTGGAGATCTCGCACGTGTAGCCCAGTTTCTGGCTGTCGATCAGGATGATATGTTCCCAAAAGAGAATATTCAAAGACAGTTCAAGAATATCACTGAACCTGACTTCTCTATGCCTGATGAAATCCACGGATTACTGGCTGATCTAAATCTCCCAATTTATATCACAACGAACTATGATGGTTTCATGACACAGGCCTTGCAAAGTCGAGAACGCGATCCCAAGCGTGAGATTTGTCGTTGGAATCGTTTTGTTGAAATTGGAATACCCTCTGTTTTCGATAAAGAAGGATATGTGCCAACTGTCGCAAATCCTCTTGTGTATCATCTGCATGGATACTGCGATATACCACAGTCCATTATCCTTACTGAAGATGATTATCTTGATTTTTTGGTACGCTTGTCTAGCGACCAGGAACTTCTGCCACCCGCCATACGCACTGCATTAGCCGGCACATCGTTGCTTTTTGTTGGTTATAACTTGGCTGACTGGAATTTCCGGGTCCTATTCAGAGGTTTAATTGGATCTCTTGGTGCAAGTCTCGGTTATGCCAGCATAGCGGTTCAACTTACACCATCTTTCGCTGATACTTCTGCCGAAGGCCAGGCGCGCGCACAACGATATTTAGACCGCTATTTTGAAAAGATTCAAAAAATCAAGGTGCGTGTTTATTGGGGAGATGTAAAAGATTTTTCTATTGAACTTCGTAAGCGGTGGGAGGTTTACTCCAATGGCAGCTGACATAAACGAAATTTCTAATCCATATGTGGGGCCACGACCTTTTGAGCACAATGAATGGGATCAGGCGCGTTTCTTTGGGCGAGCACAAGAAACACAAGAGATTGTATCTCTGATCTACGGCCATCCATTGGTACTGGTTTATGCACAGTCAGGTGCCGGTAAGACATCTCTGTTCAACGCTCGAATCATTCCAATGTTAGAGAATGAAGGTTTTGACATTTTACCTGTAACCCGCGTAGGGGGCGCAATGCCCGAAGATTCAAACCCTGAAGAAATAAAAAATCTCTATATATTTAATGCGCTAGTGAATATTGACTCTGAAGCGTCCCCTCAGACTCTAGTGGATGTGTCGCTAACCGCATTTTTGGAGAAACGAAAGCGCGTGATAGGAAAGGAAGGACAACCTTACCCCCGGGTGATCATTGTTGACCAGTTTGAGGAATTATTTACTCTTACTCCTGATCGCTGGCTCGAACAGCAAGAATCGTTCTTCATCCAGGTTGCTGATGCGATTGATATAGATCCATTGCTGCGGATAGTATTCGTAATACGCGAGGATTACCTTGCACAATTAGATCCTTTCATTAGGCTGCTTCCTGACCGGCTACGGGCACGATATCGCCTGGAACGCTTACAAGAGGATGCAGCTCTTCGCGCAATCAAGGAGCCACTAACGATTACTGGTCAATCCTTTGCACCGGGTGTGGCAGAGAGTCTCGTTAAAGAACTTCTAATGATAAAAGCAGTAGATTTAGAAGGCAAAATGTTAGATATTAAAGGGCAGTATGTGGAGCCAGTTCAATTACAGGTAGTATGCCTAACACTCTGGGCTAGTTTACCTCCCAATACAATTGCAATTAACGAGACGCATCTAGAGAGATTCGGAGATTTAAATCGCGCTCTTGCAAACTTCTATCAAGATGCCATCAAAGCATCCATACATAATACGAAGATTCGTGAAAGATTGGTGCGTAACTGGTGCGAACAAGTGCTAATAACGCCTATGAAAACCCGAGGCACAGTCTATAGGGGAAAGGAACACACAAGTGGAATACCTAATGAAGTTATTGATGTGCTTGAAAGCAATCATCTCATTCGCGCTGAGTACAGGGCGGGGGCACGCTGGTACGAATTAACACACGATCGATTTATTGAACCAATTCTCACATCCAATGAAGAATGGAAAAAAAATTTACTCGATCCTTTATTTGCCGTTTTTACGTGGTCCAAAAATTCTCGTGCCAACAAAGCATTCGTTTTAGAAATCGTGGGCGGCTTATTTGGTATCCTGGGGGTTGGCCATGTGAGTACTGGGCGTTTTTGGTTAGGGTTAGGACTATGTTTCATCTGGTGGACCTTCGTTGTCTTATTAACGATTGTAACTTTTGGCGCTTCTCTTATTATCACAATTCCATTGTCCATTCTCGTCTCCATTTATTCGGGCAGCAGAGCACGAAATTACGCTCAAGAGAATTTATAGAACATTGGAATTCAACCAATACGAAAGAAGATAGCAGCACTGACAATGACATTGTTTTCAAATTCGAAATATTTCCCATAAATCGAGAATGATATCCATTCAGATACACTAGAATTTCGGGGAAAAATGTGTTCAAACAAGAGAACAGCTCAACCCCGCTTGCAGGCGACCACGCTTGCAGCCGGAGATGCACTCTACGGCCAGCGGCGCGATTGATATAGGCGGTGGGTCGTGAGGTTGAGTTTAGGTCAATTGTTATGGGCAAGCGATGTTCTGGGTCAAAGCCGCCGGGCGCCTAAAGCACACGTTAGGCAACCTTTGCAAGACACAAACACTAATTAGTTGGGAATGAATATGGATAATAATATAAGTGGAAGAAGACCTTTACCAAGAGTAGCATTACTTGGCAACTTTAGTGAGTCAGACCTCGCAATATACGAAAATTTATTTCCGACAATTTGGCTTGGAAAAAATGTTCAGGAACTTGAGCTTAATGTGCATTGCGATGAATTGGATTTACTAATTATTAGTAGTGGAGTTGATGAAATTCCAGATTGGCTTGATATTGTTCATGTTATTTGTTTTTCATCGGGAATTCCTAGCTTGCCTGGACCAAATTCACCTGACAGTATTTACCTTTCCAATACTTTAGATACTGAAGAATTTGCCTTGCCTGATTTAGCATTGACATGGAATCGTCGAAGGGAAGCGGATCTAGCAAATGTTTCAAATGTAAAAGGTTGGACAGAAATAGATATTGGATTTGGGCGAGGCACTACAGGTGAACAAGATAAAGAGTCTAGAATATATTTTGAAACTTCTTCAATAATTTCAAATTATCATACCGGATTACCTCTTGCAGTTGCTTTTAGCAGAAATGAAAATAATCTTGGGATAGCATGGTTGCCCAATTCAGCATTCAAGCAGGCAGCGTGGGTTGAGCTTATAGTTCTCCATTGGGCAAAACTTGACCCTGGTCGTTTCCCCGGTTTCGGTGATTGGACAAAGAGTACTGAGTGGATGACGCAAGAAGAAGAAATCCTTTCGCGTCAAATTTCTGAACTTGAAAAAAATATGATTGATGCAGTAAATCAATATAAAGATCAAATAGGAAAGCTTTCTGACGAATTATCTACACTAACAATATCTGTCAATGCTGGTAGAAGACGCCTTCTTACTACTCAGGGTGATGAATTGGTTGATGAAGTGATAAAAGTGTTTCGAGAATTAGATTATGACGTGAAAAATGTTGATGAAATGCTATCGCCCGAATCTCCGAAAAGAGAAGATTTACGACTAACTGATCCAGAACTTGAAAATTGGGAAGCAATTGTTGAAGTTCGCGGATATAGGAGAAGCGCAGGAAAAACTGCTGACCTTGCACGAATGGCCAGATTTGCCGATTTGTTTAACTCGGAAAAAAAGAAATATCCTGATAAGAGAATTTATGTGATCAACGGCCAAACAGAACTTCTTCCATCACAAAGGCAAGAGCCATTAGAATCAGCAACTGAAGATATAGATGTTTTTGGCGAACAGGATGGAATTGTCATTTCTACTCTCGACCTGTTTAAAGTTGTAAAACAAATTGAAGAACTCAGTGTTGTCGACATTAAAAAATCGATTAGAGAAACAAAAGGTCGATGGAAGCCATTTTGAAATATGAGAGAAGAATTGCCTAACCCCGCTTGTCAGCGACCCGGCTTGCAGCCGGAGATGCCCCCTACGCTTTGCTCCTGGGACAAGTGTGGTCGCATAGGACCACTCCCTCGCTCCGGCGGCGCGAAAAGTGTAGACGCCGGGTCGCGAGGTTGAGTTTAGTTCAATGGTTTTGAGCGAGCGATGTTTAGGGTCAAAGTCGCCGGGCGCCTTAAGCACTTGTTTCGTAATATTTCCGGTAACCAGGTAACCCGATAAATATGTATACAAAGAATTGAAAAGGACAAAAACGATGAATGAACCTTTGATTGCATTATTGGGAGTATTGCTATCTGCATTGATTTCGTGGTTAATAAGCATTCAAAGATTTAATATTGAAATGAAAAAGCATAGAAGTGATATTCAGGAAATGTACATAGATAAATTAGTAGAAAAGAGAATGCAATACTATCCTCACCTTTATGAAAAGATTAGCATACTTATAAAGAATGTTAGAGATAAAACAGTATCAATAAATGAATTGAAGGAATTTCAGAAAGAGATTCGGGAATGGGATTCTAGTTATTCGGTGTATTTCAGTATAGGAACAGCATATAGATTTCATAACTTTTATATGGATCTCACTAAAAAATGCAATATGAATGATACAGAGTTCCGGAAATTTACATCAACCGAAAAAGAGTATATAAATTTCAGGAAAAATCTTTCGGGTTTAGAATTGGCTTTGAAGACTGATTTGGGAATATTGCCCGTGGATTTTGCAGAGATCGGAAAGAAATTTAAAACATTTGAAGAGTATATTGATAACTTGATTATGCTAGAAAGAAAGAAAATTGAATAGTAAAAAAATTTACCTAATTACGCCCAAACCTGCTTGCTCGTGTCGAGATAAGCTTGAGACCTTGGAATAGGAAAGGAGTAATCTCCCCTAAGAAATTGGTTAGTGTTACCCAGTGGGTGAAAGTCCCACCCGGCCAAAGCCTAGCCAGCAGGCCGGCAGTGAAATCCACGTGCAAACCCGGTAACGGGAGTATGGAGCTGGATGGAACAAGGACGCAGGCCGCGCTATAGAACCCCGAAAAGGGTATAGTTGTGGACGAAGGATAAGCATACTGAGAAATGAGTATGTGAAAGCCGACGGTATGCAAGCGCTGGAAGGCAGCAGTCCTGAGAACGTGAGATAAGAAGTGGCAAATGAGGCACTCTCAGAGGAAACGGAGAGAAAACAGATAGGCCAAATCTAAGTCTGAAAGGCTAGATCTACAGGACACCACCGGGGTCTGAGAACGGGGCATGTGTCTAAAGGGGTAACTCAGGAACTCGAGAGAGCCAATTGTCTCCTTACATAGAGAAGGTATTGGGAAGCGAAAGCGAAGAGCGAAGTGACCCAAGAAGGACGATTGGCAGTCGCAGCAGAGCATAGTACCGATGGATAGGAAGAAACCTGTCCGGGAAGGTGGGGAAGTGTGACCCAAGCGACCCACCGAAGGGAAGGCGAAGCCGGGTATGACGATTTGACAGAGAGAACTACGGTAGGTACATAGAGACCACAAACCGTATCACCAAACTTTGAAGGAGTGCTGTGGGTAGCATAGTCATACGCTAGTAGTGTGGAAACTGCTGGTTAGCCGCTGGTGAATGGGCGAACCGTAAACCTTTGGCTACCGAAGAACCGGATGAGCGAATTGTTCACGTCCGGATCTGTGGGGGGAGGGGCGGGTAACTGCCCCTTCTACCCGGCAGGGACTCGGCTTGCAGCCGGAGATACCCCTACGTGCCGGCCGCATGCCCGTCTCCATCATCGGCAGCTCCGGGGGTGCTTCGCATAAGTGGCGCGATTTTTCGAGATTGGTTACGGGCAAAGGATGTTCAAGGTCAACGCCGCCGAGTGCTTGAAGTCCATGTTGGGTGGTTTGGAGCCAATCTACTTGACAACTGTGGCCACATGCAAACCATTGAAATAAGGAATCGGAATGACTGAGTGCATGGCGAAAACAAAAGGGGGAGAACCTTGTAAAATTCCAACGCGAGATGGTCATAAATATTGCCATGTACATCGAAAACGAAAAAGGTGGCGCTGGACACTATTGATTTCTCTGTTTGGATTTGTTCTAACGATTTTAGGTCACATTGCGAATGTAACAGGTATCCTAGATTATGTAGGTATTAATCCATATTATTCTGAACCTCAGCCTCCTGTCGTTGTCATAGAGTCTGACGATATGGAATCATTTCGACAAACCCGCTTCATTCGTTTGGTATGGAGAATCTATTTCAAAAGTGAGCAAGATAATAACTTAGTGTCACGAAATGGTGGAATTCATCTTGTTGCGTTCATTCCTCATGACAAGCTATACCATGAGACTTACTGGGATGAACGAATGCATGTAATAATTAGATCTGACACAAATTCAGACTTTCCATCCGTCGAATTAGCAAGGAATCATATTGCTAGTCCTTTCCAGCGGTACGATCCACAAGTGCCCAGCCTAGTTCAATCTCCAGCTCTTGGTCAATTTTTAGCCAGTTATTGGGAACTTGAAGATCGAACAACAGGTGCTGATTTGGAAAATATGTGGTTTCAAATCTATTTCTTACATTCTTATTTGGCTCCGGCTGTTACTGAAATTCCCGATGAATGGCCAAACGCTGTATCGAAGGTTGTAGTTCTTGCTGATGATATTCCCCTGGCCATTTTTGATTACGGAGAAATACCTACAGCAAAGCCAATGGATATTTCTCTAATAAAGTACACAGTCGATCCGTATACTGGAGAATTATTAGAGAAATAAATTTGTTTGTTGTGAATTGAGAGATGAATTGACGGTAAGCTTTTGTATTTAGGTAAAAGTCGCCCAACTCCGTGTTAACTGGACTTGCCTTCGGCTCTGGTATGCGGCGTGAAGATTGCAAATTAATGGCTATAATGAAATGGTGGAGTCTTGTCAATCCGCTGGGCTGCTAACGCTCCCGTTGGGCGGCCAAAAGGAGAAAAGATGAATAATCCAAAGTACAAGATTATTATTGGAGCAGATGAATTGTTCTACTTCCATCTCATTGCGAGGAATGGAGAAATCATCTTGGCCAGTGAGGGCTACACTACGCAAGCTAATTGCCATAAGGGGATTGACGCGGTAAAAGAAAATGCCCAGATAGATTATCGCTACCATCGAAAAAGGTCGACGGACGAGCAATATTACTTTGTGCTTGTTGCGGCTAATGGTGAGGTTATCGGCACCAGTGAGATGTATGTCGCTGAAAAAGGATGCGAGCAGGGTATTGCGGCAGTGAAAGAAACCGCATCTGATGCACCAGTAGATGATCAAGCTTGAGAAATGATTTGGTGTAGCTGGCAGAATTGATTTATGGTGATCAATAGATCGATGAAGTGGCTGTACCTATTTGCCTGGTAATAAATTTCGCCCAACCCCGCGAGAGCCCTATTGTCATTCCCTTCGACTTGGGTAGGGGGAATTGGGGTGAGGTTTAGGCAAAGGATGTTCAGAGTGAACGTCGCCGGGTGCCTAAAGCCCATGTTAGCCTGCCCAACACAAAGTCAGGCAGCCGTATCAAGTACCATAGCAAAATATCGCGGAGATAGAGTATATGCCAATTTATGATAAGCCTGTACGCTTGCTTATGAAAGATCTGTCCTTCCGCTTGTTATTACGACAGCCTGACAAATGTCGCCCTGTCTCCTGTGTCAAGCTTCTATTTCTGCGCAAAAATAGGGTAATGATCCCGGTGGATCCGGTTTAGGAGAGGGAAATGGCTGATTGTGATGCTAAAACTCGGACAGGTGGGTCATGCAAGATTCCTGCTGTTGAAGGAGAGAAGTATTGCCATGTTCACCTTAGACAAAGGCGAAACCGGAAACTGGCAGTATTTTCTACCTTGCTGTCGGTTATTCTTATTGTGATGGGGTTTGTAGCCGATGTGACTGGGATTGTTAGTTTCTTTGGGGATGAATCTCCACAGCCTGTTTCTACTCCCACTATAAGTATTCCCACTGCAACGCCTGATGAGATTCTTATCTTAATAACTGATTTCAAGCAGATGGGAACTAAAAGCTACGATGTCTCCGGTCGAATTTATGAAGCCCTGAAAAGGGATATTGGAGGAGGCCGCTTTCCCCATGTATCTATTCGTCGAATACCTGTTTCTTTTTCCATAGTGGATGGCGTTCCTAATTCTACGGTATTGGGTACACTCGCTCATGACTACAATGCACGTGTCATTATATGGGGTTTCTATGATGATGCAGGTTTTAGCCCTGCCTTTAATCTCGGGAGAGCTATGCCTTTGAGCCTCGAACCTGAGAAAACGGAGAAGAGGAGATGGGAAGTACATACAGTCGACTATCCCATTGCTCAACTCCTTGGTATTGCACCAGAAAGCGGTGATGGAGTTAGCCCAATTATGGGTCCACAAAATCGTCTCGCAGAATATCCGGCCGAGGAAAAAGTTCAGGCTTATATTAGAGAAGCGCTGCCGAAGCAGATGACTTTTTTGTCTGCAAGGATCCTCAGCTTTCTTCTTGAAGAGCCCCATGATCTTGAAGCTCTTGATTTGGCAGTAGAGGTAGGGGAAGAGATAACCGCGCTGGACTTCCTTGCAAATGCTGATTACTGGCGTAAGCTGCTTGCTCAGGCTTATCTAGATCGAATTCGGCTTAAGGGTGATAGTCAAGATTTGAATCAAGCTATGGTTGGCTTTAATAGGGCTATTGAGTTAGATTCAACTGATGCCTTAACCTTTTATAACAGGGGCGTTACTTATGGGTATTTGGGGAATCTGGAGCGGGCAATTCAGGACTATACCAAGGCTGTGGATTTAGATCCAGACTTTGCCTCGGCTTACCTTAATAGAGGAAATGCTTACTACAATACTGGTGATCTGCACCAGGCTATTCTGGACCTTACCAAAGCCATTGAGATAGATCCAGAACATGTAGGTGCATATGTTATTCGGGGGGCGGTCTATTATTCCTCTGGAGACTTGGAACGAGCTATTCGCGACTTTACCAAAGCTATTGAGTTAGATCCGAGTCAGGCAGATGCATACAATAATCGGGGGGAAGCTTATAGACGGGCTGGGGATTTGGAGCGAGCTATTAAGGATTACACTGAAGCCGTGAAGATAGACCCTGGCCTGATCGTGTCTTATCGTAACAGGGGAGTTGCTTATTTTACCTATGGCGACTTGGAGCAGGCAATCCGTGATTTTACCAAAACGATCGAGTTAGACCCAAACAACGCACTGAACTATTACTACCGAGCAAATGCTTTCTATAAGCTTGATAACCTAAATCAAGCTCTTCTGGACTACACCAAGGCAATTGAGTTAGATCCGGAATTTTCCGCCGCGTTTTTTGATCGTGGAATAGTTTATGCTGAGTCTGGAGATCTGGACCGATCCATTCAAGATTTTTCGAGGGCGATCGAGTCAGATCCGGAGAATGCATTAGCCTATTTTAATAGGGGAATTGCTTATGGGAAGCTAGGTGATTACATTCCTGCTATTGCTGACCTTGAGAAGTATCTTGAACTGGACCCTAGTGCTTCCAATAGAGAGATGGTATTTGATATCATAGAACAGCTTAGGTCTGAGGTGGAGGAGTGAGTTTAAGATCAAGTTTGCAGAATACATCCGAATTCGCGTATGAGCGTGACTTGAAAAATTCTCTCGCAAAAAATCTCCACTAATTACAGCCAGGAAAGGTGAGTGAACGGGTGGAAGCAGAGGAGTGTGCCACTGGCGGGGAGGGGGATGTAGTCAATGATTGAGCACCGGGTTCTTTGGATAGAAACGAACGAAGAATAATAAAGAGGAGAATAGAAGAGGAGCTTGTCAGTGAGCAATATGATGCCAAAATGTACTCAACGAGTAATGGATAGCAATGTTTAAAAATATCATCGGCCTGGCTTTGTTGCATAAATCGACATCGGCCTGGATAACCCTGCTCGTAATTGACCGGGCTACACACAATCCTTTGAGAGCAGCCTTTCAATTATTAACGATTATGATGGGATAGCGGAGGCAATACGCATTTCTGGGGTATAACGTGTAAAATTGTAAAAAGAATCCTTATGTTTGCGGAGAGTCAGCAATGGTCACTGCTGCTACAGTCACTATTCAACTTGATGCGGAAGCAGCCCGCATTTATCAACAGGCATCTACAGAAGATAAACGCAAAATGCAAGTGTTATTGAGTCTCTGTTTACGAGAATTCGGAAAGCCAACAAAATCACTTCTCACATTAATGGATGGGATTAGTGATAAGGCTCAGGCGCGCGGTCTGACTCCAGAAATTTTGGAATCATTACTCAATGGCAAATAAGCCTCGTTTTGTTCTTGATACTAACACGCTTGTAAGCGCTCTTTTAGCGAAGAACTCCACACCATCGGGACTTTACAATTCTAGCCGCGTAGTTGTAGAAAGGTAAGGCGCATTTTTATGGATAAGGCACACGGTTAATATTAAGTTAGACCACACGGATCGCCGATTTACCCCAACCGTGTATGCTAATTTTCGAAAACGGGCTTTCTTAGTTCACATCCGTGAGGTCGATGGTTCGAGTCCATTCGCGCCCATACTTTCCCCCTTATTGGGGCTTTTTATATTCCCATAGAATCCAATTGGTATCCACGTATCTGGGGGTAAATGGGATTCAGGCTTTCAGGGATGAAAGTGGTTTTAGTACAGCTGCCACCCGATTCTTGATCGGTTTTACCCGTAAGGACAACAATACAACCACGATCACAGCATAGATCCAGGGGTCAGAGACACCCTGTTTGACCAGCCAGATGTAATGAACCACGGCCAAAACCCCCGCCACATATACAAGTCGATGTAATCGTTTCCAATTTTTCTTGAGCCGGCGCTGCCAGCCTTTGGTTGAGGTCACTGCTAACAAAAGCAATATGATTCCGGTGGTCAGACCGACGATGGCGTAACGTTTCTCGAGCAGCGCGTCCTGGATCAAGGCGAAATCAAAGAAGTAATCCACGCCTATGAAGATGGCAAAGTGGATGCTGGCATACATGAAGCTGTACAGGCCGAGGGGGCGGCGGAGTTTGAGCACTGGCCTGAACTTGAAGAGGTAGTTGATCGGTGTACAGGCCAGAGAGAGCAATAGCAATATCAGCGCGGTCTTGCCGGTGCGCAAGGTTGCCTCTCGGATGATATCAGGCCCAAAATTCCCTTGCCAGAAATCCCATAAACCTACTGCTAAGGGAATCCAGGCCCCGATGTGGGTGATGATCTGGAGTGGTGTCATGTTCCAGGTTAAACGTTTCACGTTATTTCTCCTAAAGTATAAGTTCTAGAGTAGTGGTAGAAAAGAAAGTGACATCTCGTTCCATCCGCTCTGCGGTGGAATGAGATGTCACTTTCTCTCTGACCACCACCAGTTCTAGAAACCCGGTTTTTTGCTACGATTGTTGGTACCACTTTTGATATCCAAAAACCGGGTTTCTGTTTAGTATCTATCCGGAAATTCGCTTGAACCGGTCTCCCGACCGTGTTCGGCTCGGTCTGGAGACCGGCCTTAGCAATTCATGGATAGGTTCTTAGTAATTTACAAATAAATCCATGCCATCATAGAGATGGGCGACTTCCTCTTCATAGCCATTGAACATAATTGATGCTCGACGGCCAAATTCCCCGATGCGCCGTTCCGTCCCTTGTGACCAGCGGGGGTGGTCGACGTTGGGGTTGACATTCGCATAGAAGCCGTATTCGTGAGGCGCGGCTGCCATCCACAAAGAGGTCGGTTGCTCGGTGACCAGATCGATCTTGACGATGGATTTGATGCTCTTGAAGCCGTATTTCCAGGGTACGACCAAACGAATAGGGGCCCCGTTTTGGGGGAGTAGGTCTTTCCCGTAGAGTCCAGTAGCCATTAGAGTCAAATCATGCATTGCCTCGTCAATGCGCAATCCTTCTATATAAGGCCATTGGTACCAAGGGTTTTTCTTGATGCCCGGCATTTGGTTCGTATCCATGAGTGTTTCGAAGCGCACATATTTGGCTTCTGCTTTTGGCTCCACTTCTGCAAGTAACTTGTGGAGAGGGAATCCTATCCAAGGAATGACCATCGACCAGGCCTCCACACAGCGCAAGCGGTAAATGCGTTCCTCTGTTTCGAATTTGCGCAGGTCGTCTAGAGAAAAGGTCTTCGGATTATTGACCAGACCGCCCACCTGAACTTCCCAAGGTGAGGTTTGGAAACCTTCAGCTAAGACAGCTACTCGTTGTTTGTCAGTGGTAAATTCGTAATAATTGTTGTAATTGGTGATGTCCTCGAACGAGTTCAAGGGATCGCCGAGTTCGTCGGTGGTCCCCATAGCACTGGGGGTTGTTTCAGCCCCAGGTCCACTCTCGGCTGCAGCGACCGAACTCACAGCAGACGAGGCATTTGGGCCACATGCCGCTAATACCGCCGCACTGGCGCTGACAATGCCCATGCTCTTGAGAAATTCGCGCCGCGAGAGATAGATATGTTCAGGGGTGATCTCAGAAGATTTGATCTTTTTCATTTTCTTGCTCCTTTACTGATTTACAGATAAATAGATACGCATATTTCTTACTTTGTGGATAGCTTCACTCAATGATAATTCTTTTACCGCAGAGACACGGAGAGCACAGAGACTTAAGAATTATGATGGGCCTCTAGGAATTCCCGTGGCAATGCCCAAATCTGGGAGCTACCCCGGCGATTCCTAGAGAGCCATTGCGATTGAGGAAGCCATACTTTTGTGTCTCTCATTCAATATATTTTCTCCGCGTACTCTGCGTCTCTGCGGTTAAATATTTATGAAGTGAACTTTATGGATGAGGCTCTGCCAGCAAGGTTTGGATGGCGGCTTCGGTTTCGGCATAGGCACCCTCTCCGATGTGGGTGTAGCGGATAAAACCATGTTTATCGATCAGATAACGCGTCGGCCAGTAGCGGTTTTGATATGCTCTCCAGGTTGCACCATCATTATCTTGAGCAACCGCATAAGGAATATCGAGTTTGATTATGGCTTCCCTAAGGTTCTCGATATCATGTTCGTAATTGAATTCTGGGTAGTGGTTGCCGATAACGACTAAACCTTGATCTTTGTACGTGTTGTGCCATTCCCTCACCGAGGGAATTACATTCTGGCAGTTGATTCACCCGAAGGTCCACATTTCCAACAAGACGACTTTACCGCGTAAATCCGCTAATCGCAGGGTTGACTCTGTATTGATCCAGACTCGGTTCGTCAATTCAGGAGCTTGGCCCAAATTGGGCAGTGGTACGGGGGACAATGGTGCTTTTGTTGCTTCTATATCAGAAGGATGATTGGGTTGGATCTCATCGCTAGTATCAACTTTGAGAGTTTCCGATTCCAGCACACTGTCAGTCGTTCCCGCGCAAGCTCCTAGCGCGAATACCAATAAAGCAATAATCCAGAATTTCATAATTTTGACTGCCGAGAATCCCATATAAGCGTTCCTGCGACTATAAAAAGCACTTTTTTCATTACAGTTATTCCTTCAACGATACCTAGTGAAACTATTTTGACAATGCCAACTTACAGACGAGAAGCGCGCAAAATATTGGTGGGGGGGGGGGGGGGGGGGGGGGGGGGGGCCGCCCCCCCCCCGAGGCAC
>CAZUSV010000074.1:0-10221 GCA_964622645.1 uncultured Anaerolineales bacterium | reverse complement strand
ATATGCCAATTTACTCACTTTATGCCCTAAAATTTGGGGGGGTTGGGCTGCGGTGATGCCCAGCCACCCCTAATTTTCGGAATTTCTCGCTAAATTGACATTATCAAACTATCCTAAATTTTGACCTGGTAAAGAGAACCAGAATTTGGTGCCTTCACCACTTTTGCTCTCTACCTGAATCTCGCCTCCGTGAGCTTCAACCAGGCCTTTGACAATGGTCAGCCCAAGTCCAACACCACCGATTTCGTCATGGTCACGGGTGCGGCTTTTCTCTCCCCGGTAGAAGCGGTCGAAGATAAGGGGCAACTCCTGCTCTGAAATGCCGTGACCAGAATCCTGTACAACAACAATGGTATGACCTGCCTGATTGCTTGCACTCAGCTTTACAGAGTCATTTTTGGATGTATGTCGCAGGGCGTTACTGAGCAAGTTGTCAAGGATACGACTGAGCTTGTCCGGCGCGGCCCAAACAGGATCGACCTGGGGGTCCACAGAACCCTCTAAGGTTATAGATTGAGCAGCCGCCCTGGCTGCAAAGCTCTCCAGGGCATCCGAGATCAAGTCAGAGAGATTGATCCATTCGTAATCCAGCTCTTGATATCCGGCATCTAATTGGGCGAGTTCGAAGAGATCATCTAGTAGATTGGTCATGCGGGTGATCTCGTTTTGACTCTGTCGCAGATAGCGCGCAATCGATTCTGGGTCGTCAACGACGCCATCGGCCAGTGCGTCAACCATCACACGCAGGGATGTCAAGGGTGTGCGCAGATCGTGGGAGGCCCAGGCCACCAAATTACGTCGAGCTTCGTCGAGCAGGCGTTCGTTTTCGGCAGCTTGCTCCAATTTTGCGGCCATCTCGTTGAAAGCAGCTGAAAGTTGGGCAATCTCGTTTTCCCCGTGAACCGGGACGCGCGTTGTAAAATCTCCCTGGCTGAGTTGTTGCGCTCCCTCGGCCAGGTTTTCCAAGGACTGGCTGATGGTATTGGATATGAAATATCCAAAAGCAATCGAGATACCCCCGGCGAAGAATAATAACAGCGTAGCTAGAGCCAGGTCGTGCTGGTTGATGAACATCAGCCGGGCAGTAATCCAGACATTAAAGAGCGTCAATCCCCCGGCCAGGATATACCCCAGGATCATGGCGTAGCTGATGCGCGGCAGCCGCCGCCACCATCCCAGGCGGTGAGAGGCGAAACCAAAAATTGCCGATCCCAGGCTGGTGAGGCCTAAATAGATTGTCAGATACATCAGATCCCCAGGGGGAGGGCTCATGACTAATTCGATGAGGATCACCGTGATTAGCAATATAAATACGATACCCAGCACAAAGTTGATTATGCGAGAGCGTCGGGGGTTGCTGACATTTGAGAGGGCAGTCATGTTATTCATCTCCGACGAATTTGTATCCTACGCCCCATACGGTTAGAAGATGGGCGGGCTTGCCAGGGTTGGCTTCGATCTTCTCCCTCAGGCGACGGATGTGGACAGTCACCGTAGATGGATCAGTGTACAGTTCGTCTCCCCAAACATTGGCCAGCAGTTGGGTGCGTGAGAAAACCTGGTCGGGATGTTGGGCAAAAAACCACAGCAAGTCGAATTCCTTGGCCGTCAGGGTGACGGATCTGCCTTCGACTTTGACATTGCGCGCTGAGGAATCGATCGATAGGCGTTCGAATTCCAGCGAGCCTTGTTCCAGGGTTGCAGAGACACCGTTTACCCTCCTCAGTACCGCGCGCACACGTGAGACAACTTCCTGAGGGCTGAAGGGTTTGGTGATGTAATCATCTGCCCCCAGGTCCAACCCGCGGATGCGGTCGCTGGCTTCTCCTTTGGCTGTCAACATGATGATGGGGATCTGGCGGTCCTGGCGCAGGTGCTGGGTAATGGTCAATCCGTCGATGCCAGGTAACATCAGATCAAGCACAATCAGGTCAGGAGGATCGGCTTTGATGCTGTCAAGCGCTTCATAGCCATCTGCAGCTTCCTGTACCTTGAATCCCTCGCGTTCCAGGTAGCGGCGCACGACTTCGCGGATAGTATCTTCGTCATCAACGACGAGAACATTTTTATGGGCCATCATCAAAATCCTTTTTCTCACTAATCGTAACTGCTCAGCCAAACGAGAACGACCCGTACTATCTTTGAGCTGTTACAACAGGCACTATTTTAGCAGTGGGTTATTACGAAAGTATTAAGGTTTTTCAATCCGTGAATGCAATAATGCTGCCAAATAACTCCTCCCCTTTTTTGCTGGATTCCTTAAGAAAATTGTAATAGTTGGGTAAGACTTCCGCAAGAACTCCTTGAGAAGATTATCCGTATCGGTCGTGGCTGCTTTTGCCGGGTGGAGTTTCCTGCTCCTGGCCTGGCGGTCACATTCAAACAATCTACTTATTGGAGGTTTATATCATGAAAACTCGTTTACTCCTTCCAGCTCTGGTGCTGGCGCTGGCAGTCATCTTCGCTGCTTGCAGCCCGCAGCCTGCCCCCACCGATGTCGTGCCCAATCAAAGTGATACGATGGAAGACGAAATGATGGAGGAAGAAGGCGAAATGACTGAATCTGATGATACCATGATGGAAGAATCTGAAGATGAAATGATGGACGAGGGTGATGCAATGGCAGAATCTGAGGATGATGCCATGATGGATGAAGAAGGCGAAGAGAAGATGGAAGATGAAATGCCAACTACCACCTTCGTTGTGCGTATTGAAAACATTTCATCCGAAGACGGCCTGACCATCCTGGCCCCTGGCGCTTACGAGCTCAACGATCATCCTGTATCATTCTTCACCCCTGGAGAAGCTGATCGCGGCGAGGGACTCGAAGCGCTAGCCGAAGATGGCGACCCCAGCGTGTTGGTGGAAAGCATCAATAGCATGATGGGCGAGGAGATGATGGGCTTTACGACCGGAGTTTTCAACACACCTGCTGGCGCGGATGCTGCTGGTCCGGTTGGGCCTGGCGCTGCTTATGAGTTTGTAGTTGCAGCGTACCCCGGACAATACCTGACCTTCGCGACGATGTTCGTGCAATCCAATGACTGGTTCTTCGCTCCTGATGAGATGGGCATCGCCCTTTTCGACACCGCTGACAATCCAATCAGCGGTGATATCACTGACCTGGTTTTTCTGTGGAACGCTGGCACAGAGGTTGATCAAACTCCAGGTGAGGGCGCTGACCAGGCTCCCCGGCAGGCTGGCCCGAACACTGGCGAGGATGAAAATGGCCTCGTATCGCTGGTAGAGGATTTCAGCGATTACCAGATTTTAGTCTCGATTACACCGCAACAGTAATTCCGCGAAAACGAAAATGCCCCCCGGTTTTCATTCCGAGGGGCTTTTCTATAGTATTCATTTCCAGCTCTTTGGGATCTGGTGTGAGAAATCCCCACCCACCACAAGAATTCACAGAGATTTCAAAGCTCTATTCGATCTGAACCTTCAATATTGTAGCAGGGTGTTCTTCCAAAAGTATTAAGAGTTTTAGAGCGTGCTTAGTTTTTTTCGATTTGAACGATATTGGAAATGGGATTCTGTTTCAACGTGAATTTGCCAGGAATTCCATTGAAGATGTACCGTTTGAAGGCATTGAGAATCCACTTCCAATGCAGCAGTACATGGCTGATGACCAGGAAGATGGAAAAACTTGTCGTCAACTCGTGAAAACCTGTCAATAATGCACTTCCTGGGAAAATGTTGAAAGTGCTTGAGATCAGTATTCCGCTCAGGCCTGTAAGCACGAACGTTATGAGAAGCAGAATGTTGAGAGCATAGGATAGACGAGTTTTTGTTGGGGTTTTCTTGAAAATTCGTTTGGTAACATTGAAAAGCCACTTCCAGTGCACGATCACATGAACGGCAAACAGAGCACCCACGATCAGGCTGGTCCATTCATGGATGGCAACCCCTCTCGCTGCGCCATATTCAGCAAACTCGTCTCCAGTGACCAGGGCCGCAACATAGCCCATGCCTATAACGATATCCAGCCAGAGTTTGTTGATTGTCTTTTTGAACATAAACGTTTTCTCCTTTGATAGGATTTTTGCTGGGCCTCTGGGAATTCCTAGAGACCGTTTATGCTCAACATTGTAGGGAACAAATCTGTAGAAGTTATGAAGACCCTGTGAAGAAAGTGTAGAATTTGTATCCAATTACCCCTGATAATGACATGAAATGGAGCGCATAAGGAGTGAAAAAACAGGTGCGGGCGGCGCTCAGCGCCGCCCGCACCTGTTTTTTCACATATCCCCAAAAATTCGTTATTCTTCTAGATTGGGGTATTCCTCAGGTAAGCTGAAGTGCAATATCCTGTGATTGCCCGCATCCGCAACCCATAACTCTCCGTCAGGGCCAACGGCCAGCCCCCCAGGCAGATTGAAACTCTCTGGGCCATTGCCATAGTCTCCCCAGTAGCGCAGGAACTCACCCTGGGCGTTGAATTCCAGGATGCGGTAGCTTTCGGGGTCGCTGACAAAGACGCGGCCTGCGCCTTGGCGGTCCACGGCGATGAAAGGCTTGTTATCCAGCGATTGGCCATACCAGCCGACGATCTCCCATTCCAGGACGGGAGAATAACTCAACCCGCTTGCGTCCGGCTCGAAGACTTGGACGCGTTTATTCCAGGTGTCAGCCACGTAGATGCGGCCATCAGTATCTACAGCCAGGCCAACCGGTTCGTCGAACTGGCCTTCCAGTAGTCCGGCGCTTCCAAAAGTAGTCAGAAATTCGCCGTCGCTGGTGAAGACCACGACGCGCTTGTTGCCGGTATCGGTGATGAAGACGCGCCCCTGCTCATCGACCAGCACATCGCGCGGACCCCAGAAGGCTAACCCTGTTTCAGCCTGACCGAAATAGCCCCATTGCGTGATGAATTCTCCCTGGGGAGTGAACTTCTGGATGCGGTGGTTCCAGGTGTCGGCGACGAAGACATTCCCGTCTGGCCCCACAGCAATCCCCCAGGGTTCATAAAATGAACCGCCTGGAGCATCGCTCTGTGAACGATCTGCGAAATAACCCCAAATATTGAGCACGTCGCCATCGGCGCTCAAGTGCTGGATGCGGTGGTTGCCAGTATCTGCTATATATAGGCTGCCATCTGGGGCAACGGCGATAGCGCGCGGCATTTCGAACTTCCCTGGATCCGTGCCGTTGGTCCCAAGCACATTATCTGCTAGCAAAGTGACCTCTTTGCCTTCGTAGGGATCGGCCAAAATTTCTTCTACATCCACAGGCATGGCGCCGAAATTCCAAACTTGGGCGGCGATATCCTTGCGCACATACAGCCTCATCCGGTCCGAGGGTGACCAGTTAGGCAAGCTCAGGTCGCTGCCTTTGAGTTGTGCATATTGTGAATAATCGCGGTTGAACCAGATCTGAAAGATTGCGGCGCGCATTTGGGGATTGAAGAGGGCGTTTTTGATGCGCTCCCAGTTCAGGTTGTAATAATCCTGATTGGGCCACCAGATGCGGATGTAATCGAACTGGTGATAGGCCTGCCCGACCACGGGCGCGATCTTGTCGAAATTGTTGTCCCCTACCAGGATCACAGGTGCATCGCGCAATTCGCGGGTGGGGTTAGGCCCGTAATATTTCTGGTTGGGGTAATTGCGCAGATACCACCAATAAGGGTAAGTGGTTTCATCGTCGTAGGCCACAACCATATCCAACCCGTCTGTGGTGCGCAGGGAAAGCTCCTCGATTTGCTTCAAAGCGATCTTTGGTCCTGCTCCTGAGTGAGCATAGACCAGGTACTCGGTGGGATAGTCATAGTTGATATACGCTGCCCGGAAAGCCGCCCGCGCCGTGATCAATGCCAGGAAGGTGAAGATCGTCAAGGTGGTCAGGCGCACGATTTGCTCGAGCTCCCAACCAGGGATGACTTTGCTCACACTAAAAGCACAAATGATAGCCATCACAACCGCCAGCACAAATGCGTTGGTCGTGTTGAGCTGGTGCAGTTCCTTACCCTGGAAGGGTGGGTTGGGGCCAGCGATCATGCCGATTGCCGATGACAGGCTGACAAGGAAAACTACGATCAAAGTGACCAGCAGCAAGCCGCGTTTGGATCTGACGGCTACCCAGTCGATGCGCTCGATGAGTTTTCCTAAACCCCAACTGGCAAGCAGGATCATCGGCCAGGCGATATGGACGGTCAGCCAGGGCATTTTCTCCCCGGCAACAGTATAGGCGATGATGCTGGTGATTGACCAGAAGGCCAGTAAGGGGATGATCAGTGTATATGTTTGGGGTTGAACCCCCTCTTCAAGGGGTGGATCAAGCTGAAGTTCAGCTTGGTCATCCCCCTCGGGGGCAGGTTTACCCTTGAGCCGAATCCAATAATAACCAGCCAGGATCGATCCCAAGAAGGGCAGAAATTCATACACAGGAATCTGCACCAGGATATAGTAATACCAGGGTTGGCTGCCGCGTTCAACACCTTGCTGCACCAGCCAGTAGCCCAGGGAGCCGACCATACCCGTAAAGAACCCTGCGCCGTTGGTGAAGACGGTGGTGTAGAAGATGGTAAAGGGGATATAGAATATGGCCGCATTGATCAGCCATAGACGCGAGTTCCACAGCAATCCCGCAGCGATGGCAATGGCAGCCAGAATGCCGATAAAGATGCCTGTACGCAGCATGCCCATGGTTGTATAGTCCAAAGGGTCCCAGCCGATGGTACTCACGGGAAAAGGAGCTAACTGCGGTAACACCAGGGTCAGTTGCAGCAGGATCAAGCTAAATACGCGGTTCTGGCGTAAGCGGTCCCAAGACATACCGATGATTACGACGAACAATGCTCCCAACACAGCTAATAAACCTACTCCAACCGGGATGATAAAGTACAGGGGTGCGGTAGTTATTGGGGTGCTTTCTAATTCGGCATTGGGCTCGATGGGCACGGGTGAAGGGAAGTAAATATTCAGCCCAAATCCGACAGCCATCAGGATGAATGCCAGCACGAGCAGCACCAGGAAAGCATTCTTCAGATCTGGACGCTCCCAGCGTTTTTGGGTGATCTGCTGGACGAATAGAAATCCCAGGAAGAGCAGCGCCTGGGCGGTATATATGAAAGAGGTCTCCTTGGTGGTGAAGTGTAATACCGTGACCGCAGTAAGCCAATAGGTGTACCTGGCTTCCCCCGTTTCGATATAGCGCAGGATGGCCCACACCATCACGACCCCAAAGAGAGCTGAGAAGATATCATTGCGTACGTAACGGGCGTAATACAACAGGAAAGGAGAAATCAGCATCAGCCCGGCAGCGACTAGGGTTCCCACGCGGCCCAGATAGCGGCGGTAATACCACAAAAAAGCGATCATGGCTATGCCGAAGAGCGCGGCTGGGATACGGGCAGTGAAATCGTTATCTCCAAACAAGAAATAGGACAGAGCTACAATGTGGAACTGATACGGCCCGTGAGTCATTGGGGTATGGCTGTAGCCTGCCCCTTGCGAGAGCTGCCAGGCATAATAGACATGCGAGTTTTCATCATGACTCATCACGCGTGATTCCAGATCGTAGAAACGCGTCACGATTGCCAGGATGACGATGGCAGCGAAGATCAGGGTCTCCCAATTAAGGGTTATATTGCTGAGGATGGGTGTATCGAGCCATGTAAAGCTGCGTTCTTGTTTTACCTGCATAGATTTTCCTTTAGCTTAGTATTACGGTGCAAAATCATTGAATAATATGCTAAGGCCGGTCTCCTGACCGTGCCGGCACGGTCAGGAAACCGGCCTTAGCAATTTTCCGATAGGTTCTTGGTTCAGTGCATACTTTCGGCGAGGGCGATCAGATCGAATTTGGTCAGATAACCGGGTTTGTCAGGATCTCCACCGCCGAAGACGATTTCATAAAGCATTTCGTTCTCGACCCAGCGAAGCATTTGGATTTCCGCACCGGGATCCCAGGTTGCTTGCAGAGTAGTAGTGTTTCCGAATTCCGATATTTCGAGGGCAGATTCTACCTCAGGAATCGTCCAGGCGCCGGTCACATATTCACCGGTTATGTCGCCGATTTGGACGGTTTCTACTACCGCACTGGCGCCAATCTGCTGGTATTCTTCGCTCAGCAGGCGTTGCAAGATGCGCAGTGACTGCACCTGATTCTCCGAATCGAAATTCAACACAATCGCATTGCGATCAGGGTTATAAAAAACCCCAGTTAATGAGTATCCCTCTGGTAAGCGCGCAGGCAAATTTGCGGAAAAGCCTGCCAAACTCTCAGCTTCGGGTATGCTTAATGAGAAATCTCCGGCCGGACTGGAAGTCTCTTCCAGAGTGATTTGAAGCAGGGTCTGATCGCTGATAGTAGGTAGGAAGAATTGCATCAGTTTTTGAGCCACAACTTCCAACGTAGGGGTTGCCAGCGTGAGAAAGAGTACGAGCAAGAGTACGAATCCGGTGATCGCTGCCAGCCGTCGCGTATGTGTCCTGGCCCTGGAAGGCAAATCATCTCTCTGAAACCAGGGTTGTTTCGCCATTTTATGGTGGAAGCGTTGACTTGGTTCAGGCTGAATCGAACTCAGCAGTTCGCTTATTTCGCCTTCGTCTGGGATCGAGTTTTGGGGAGATTTATTACTCATACTTGCCTACTTCGACAATGTCAACTGCGCGAGAACTTCCGAAAATAGGGGGTTACGGGGTCGCTCCGCACCCCCGTAACCCCCTATTTTCGGGCTTCTCGTCTGAAAGTTGACATTATCAAGCTTCTTAATCTTCAGTTTCAGACCATGCACGGCGGATGCGCTGCAAAGCCCGGCGGATATTGACTGAGACGGTATTCTCTTTCATTTCCAGGTATCTGGCGATCGCTTTGACCTGCCACCCCAAGAGGTATCGTAAGATGATGATTTCGCGTTGTTGGGTGGTCAGTTTTCCTAATGTGAGCCAGAGTTTATTCACTCTCTCTTTTTGTAGCGCTTTGTCCTCAGGGGTGGCATGTCGAGAGGCGAGCATGTTTTGGTCGATATGTAATGGATGGCCGTATTTCTGGTGGCGCCGGAATGAGTCGATCACCAGGTTACGGGCAATTCGTAACAGCCATCCGACAGCGGCGTCTTGGTTACCTCGGAAACGTCGTCGGGCTTTCCAGGCTCGGATGAACGTTTCGGCTGTCAGATCTTCGACCTCTTCTGTTGGACCACCGCGTAATCCGAAGATATAGCGATAGACGATCAAATGCGTGTGTTGGTAAAGATCCTGGAATGCTTCAGCATCTCCCAGCGGGGCAATAGTTTTGGCGATGTTCTTATTCTTAGAAATCATCGAGGACTGCTCCGCGGATCGGTGATGCGGTCATCCAGGGCATTCATCTGATATCAATAACGGAATTACTGGGTAAATGTGACAGAGTTTGTTGAGATTTTCAGATCTCACTCACTTCTTTAATTCGGCGATTTCCTTAGGAGTTAGATGCCGCCACTGACGTGGTTTTAGATCCCCGAGGCGTAAACTGCCGATGCGCGTGCGTGTGATTTTTACGATTGGCAGCCCGGTGAGTCTCCCCATCTCGCGGATTTGACGTTTGCGGCCTTCTTTGAGAATTACTTTCAGCCAGGCCCCTTTGCCTTTTGTCCCGGTAACTCTTACCTTGACTGGCTTTGTGCGATAACCATCTTCGAGTACAACACCATTGCGCCAGGCATTGAGCTGTTTCTCATCCGGACGTCTGGCAACCAAAATAGAGTATTCTTTCTCGTGTCCGTGCCGAGGGTGAGTCAACCTTTGGGCTAGTGCCCCATCGTTCGTGAGAAAGATCAATCCTTCGCTTTCGATATCTAACCTTCCCACGGGATACAGCCGACCAGGATGATCGACCAGGTCAAGCACCGTCGGCCGCGGATCAGGGGATTTGGCCGCTGAGATGACTCCACGCGGTTTGTTCAGGGCGATGTAAACCAATGGTTCTGCAGCGCTGATGCGTTCTCCCTTGACTTCAATGCGATCTTTATCAGGATCGGCTTTCATGCCCAGAGTCGCTTTCTGCCCGTTGACGGAAACCAGCCCTTGCTCGATGAGCTTCTCGCATGCCCTCCGGGAGCCAATCCCTGACCGGGCCATGATTTTTTGTAAGCGTTCTTCCATAGGATTCTCCAGCCAAGAATTATAACGCGCTTGTCCCCCTTGTAGCATTCCAGGATCGTAGGGGAATATAGCGCAAAAGTGTCGGTGGCCTTAGCAAAGACCTTCCGAGATTTGTCATTCCGATGAGCCCTGC
>CAZUSV010000073.1:18699-26229 GCA_964622645.1 uncultured Anaerolineales bacterium | reverse complement strand
TTCTGCTACTACATCATTTTGCCATTTTGTCCCGCCTTACGTTTATAACCATCAAGGGCAAATAGATATTGCGCTCACTCCCGGTGAAGAGCTCGTTTTGAGAGGTGTAGTTCTCCTGGAAATTATCGCAGACATCCCCCGGCTCGTCGCAATACCTCTGGTCATTGCACCAGGCGTTGATCACCCGCGGCCGGCCGCCGTTGATCTCCACATCGTCGAAGGTGATATCGATGGCCCTGCCCCAATAGTAATTGTCTCCATACAGAGGCACCTGCACCTGGAAATGAAGGTGGTGCCCCCAGCTCTGGCCGGTGTTATCGACCACGCCGATGAATTGACCCTGTCCGATCAGCTTGCCTTTCTCTTTGAGATCGTCGGGGATGCTGGCTTGCTTCAAGTGCAGATAGAGTTGGTAGGTGACGGGATCAGTCGTATCGTCGCGGATGACGACATAGTTGCCCACGGGCTGATGATCCGAGCAGGTGTATTGGTTACAGGTAGGGACGGTATCTTTCCAAAGCCACATGCGTCCCCCTTTGGAAGCATGGATATCCCACAATACACCCCGGGTGGAGAAGTCGAAGGAGAAATGGGCGTTGCCGCTGGGGATAAACTGGTCGTGACAGGTGCTCTGAGTCAAGCGCCGGGTGACGCCTGCCTCCCAGGGGAGTTTATAGCCGCCAAGCGCCTCGGCTGGGATATTCACGGCCTGTATCTCGTATCGGCGTTCCCAGATCTTCTTGTGTTCGGGGGAGAGGATCTCATCGGGGATCTGTACTAGAATGTCGATCCAGCCGTCGGTTGTAGGGATCCAAACCCGCCAATCATCGTCCATTTTTTGCAACAGCACCAGCCCAGGTTCGATGGGCACTGGCTCATCGGTGTCGGGGTCAATGGGGATCAGCCAGCCCACGGCCCAATTGCCATCACTGGAGATGTCGATATTCTCGATGTTGGTTTTGGCAGTGATGAAGGCCAGCGTGGTCTCGCGTTCGAGGTCGATGACCTCTTGAATGGCATTCTCGACAAGGGCGATATCGTTGGGATCGTCAGGTTGGGGAGTGGCCGTGGAAATTGCAGTTGGCATGGCAGTCGGCATGCCCTGGCTTTGAGAATGACGTACACAAGCTGTGAGCGTGAGAACGAGTATGAGTATGTGGAGGAAACGTTTCATTATGTTTGCCCCGGTCAATTCTCTGTCTCTATGTCTGTCTCCAGTGACAATTTCCCGCTTTCATCTTGGAAAAGCCTCAAGGGGATATCCAATCGTTCTCCTGGATCGAGCTGGCTCTTGAATTCTATTCTATCCGTGATCAGACCATCTTTCAGCGTCTGCGCCAGGAACTGGTAGGGCGTCGTCTCAGCACTCAGATTGGTGATCTCGATCAGGTATTCCCCGCCATCTGCTTGGGGCGAGAACACGCTCAAACTCTGCTCCCAGCCCAAATCGAAGAAAGTGCCCCCTGGGACGAGGCGCTGCGACTCCGAAAGCGCCTCCCCCTGCGGGCTGAGCAGGCGCAAAGCTACCTGCGCCGATCCTACGACGACTTGCAGGAATTCTCCCTCGGGCATATTGGGGATGACCACTTCGTATGATCCGGCCCAGCGAGCGTGGCCGCGCACCGTACGCTCGTGGAAATCTTCCCAGGGCAACTCTGCGGCTAAACCGCTGGGATTGCTGTCGATCACCCCGGTGGCGTCGTACATGTTCTTGGGCCGGTTCTCGAAGGTTATTTCGGAGAGCACAGCCACATGGTCGATCTCGCCGTCCTCGCTCCAATCGAAAAAGACAATATCGCCAGGCTGGTAGGGGGCGGCGTGGGGCAGCATCTGGCCGGTGTAGGTGAAGAAGCGCCACATATCGTTGGCGTCTCGGGCATCCCGCCAGCGATAGACGTGCTCAGGGTGCGCCCGGTAGTCCTGCTCCAGGGCGAATTGGATGTTGTAATCCACGCCAAAAGTGTAGGCGTCCAATACCAGGTCAGTACAATACCCTGCCGCATAACCATGAAAACGCCCACTCTCCCCGCGCTCCCGGCTATAGGGCATGCCCAAATCCAGTTTGGCTTCTGCAAGCACTTCTTCATGATAGGCTTGAAAATGGAGGCCCTCCAGGTCGGATCCCACATCGAGGGGCAGGGATTCTGGCTCGAGGGTATAGCCCTCTTTGGTGGGAACCAGTGACTCGCTTTTGAGTTGGATTCCACTCAGGAAGAAATACCCGTTCCCATCGCTGCGCGTGGAAATTCCATTTTGAGTTGATATCGTAACCAGGGATAAGGGGTGACCTACACCATCTGTTACTCGACCGGAAAGTACAAATCCTGGCTGTGAGCGCTGGTCGACATCCTGGAATAATATTTGCGGAGTGCCATCCAAGGTCTGTGTATAGACCAGGCTATTCCCGTTGGTGGTGGTCGAAATCGATCCCTGGATGGCTGCGGATGTGATGGTCTGCGATCCCCCTGTTTCGATATCAAAGCGCAGGAGTTCGGTGGTACCGCTTGCTCCTGGGATGATCGCCGCCAGATAAGCACCATCACTCGAGAGTGTGATCTGCGGTGGTGCAGCCAGAGAATCCTCGTTGGCCGTCAAGCTGGTCAGGGTTTGGGTTTGGTATGTTTCCTGGTCGAAAACCAGGATTTCGAAGGTTTCACCGCCGACCAAGTTCAGGGCGGCAACCACTCCCCCCGAGCGCGAAGTGGCGATCTGGTAGATGGTGCGCTGCTGGCCATCCACGGGCAGGTTGATGTATTCGGTCTGTGCCAGGACGCGATTGAAAAGATAGATCCTGGGATCTTGAGAGATGGCTATGGCCAGGGTGTTGGCCTGGGAGCTGAAGATCACCGTGCGTCCATCGGGTGTGAGCAGCACCTGCTCGCCGGAGGGAGCGTCCCCCTGGTGCCCGCGACTGCTTATGGAGGCTCTGAAAGTGTGTTCGGTCAGACGGTCACGGATGAACACATCGGCGACCGCGTTGGTGTCGTTGTGCACCAGGTTGCTGGCTTCAGATCGGAAAGCAATATAGCGGCCATCCGCGGAGATGCTGGGCGAAGCCGAAGCCCCAGCCCCGCGCTCGCCGCGGTCGTTGACGGAAATACGTTCGGTGATGCCCGTCAGGCGGTCGTGTGTGTAGATATCCATCTGGACGAGTTCATCTCCGGGAACCAGGTTATTAGCCTGGGATTGAAAGACCACCACGCGTCCATCGGCAGAGATCATGGGGGATTCTGCTGGGGCGTTGGCTTGTTCGCCGGTCGAAGAGATGGAAACGCGTTCCGTGATGCCGGTCAGCCGGTCGCGCACGAATACATCGGGGACTGCGTTGCTGTCAACCGGGACGAGATTATCTGCCGCGGAGAGGAAGGCCACGAAGCGACCATCTCCGGAGACGGAGGGGTGTGAAGACCAGTCATTCCCCAAGGCGCGCTCGCTGGAGATGGAAATGATCTCGGATTCGGAGAGTGTCTGTGCGCTGACGGGGATGTTTACCGCAGAGACGCAAAGAGCGCAGAGTAAAACTATTATTTCTCTTGTCATCCTCCAGAAGCTAAACTTCTCTGAGAAGTTTAGCTTCTTAATCGATATTCTCTCTGCGGTGGAACGACGACGAAGGCCCTTCGAACGCAGAGCGTTGCAGCGGTTGGTTGCCACGCGGAGCATGGCAACCAGGTTTAGCCGCTTTTTCTCGTTCCATCGCTCTGCGGTGGAACGATGACGAATGGCCTTCGAACGCGGAGCGTTGTAGCGAGCGGTTGCCACGCGGAGCATGGCAACCAGGATTATTTTTGTGAACTTCGTGTCCTTCGTGGTTAAAGATTCAACCATCGCGCCGCTTCCTGGGGGAGGTTCTGCAGCGGACCCACCCGTTGGGTACACTGGGGGAGCGAATCGATAAATAAGCGTCCATAGCGTTTGGAAAGCACCCTGCGGTCGAGGATCACTGCCACGCCACGGTCAGACTCGGAGCGAATCAGGCGGCCGAAGCCCTGGCGGAACTCCAAGATGGCTTCAGGTACATTGTACTGGTAGAAAGGCTCTTCGAAGGTTTCAGCACGTGAAGCCACAATGGGGTCCGAGGGCACCGCAAAGGGCAGCTTGGCGATCACCAAAATGGACAGAGCTTCGCCAGGGATGTCCACGCCCTCCCAAAAGGCGCGCGTCCCTAGAAGGACCGCACGATCTGCATTGCGGAAACTTTCCAACAGAGAGTGCGCTGAGGCGCCTTCCCCCTGCTCGAAGAGGATGATGCCCTGGTCAGCTAAGGCGGGGGTGATGGCTCGCGAGGTCTGCTGAAGTTGGGAATAGGAAGTGAACAGCACCAGCGTGCGTCCCCCCGTCATTTTGCATAAGTGGATCAGGCTGCCCTCGATAGCGCGTTGGTGGCCATTGCGATCGCTGGGTTCGGGGATGTTGTTAGGGATGTAGAGCAGGGTGGAATTCTCGTAGTCGAAGGGAGAACCCAAAGCTAGCTCGTTGGCATCCTCAGCGTACAACCTGCCGCGCAGATAGTCGAACTCTCCGGCGGTTGTCAACGTGGCTGAGGTCAGGATGATGGACATCTTTTCATGCCAGAGATATTTTTGCACCAGCGGACCGATGTGTAGCGGGGCAGCCTGCAAGGTGATACCCCGCCCGCTGGATTTGACCTCTGCCCAATAGATGCCTTCAGGCTTAGGGTCGAAGACCAGCGCCTCGACACTTTCGATCATTTCCTTGAGCCGTTTGTAGGCGTTGGTGACGTCGTGGTAAGTCTCTTCGAGGCTATCGATATCACTGAAGCCAGCCTCGGAGAGTTCTACCATGGCCCGCGCGATCTGTTCGAGTTTGCCGAGCAGGGCAACGGCTGTGCTGTGAGCATCTTCCCAGGCCATTTCGACCTCTAACCAGGCGGGTTGGACGCGCGTCCCAGGCAGGATGCGCACCTGTTGGGAGTAGGGGCCGACAGGCTGTCCCTCGCGCTGCTCGAAAAGAAAGTGGTCGATGGTATCGAAGAAGCCCCGCACCAGACTCTCCATTTGAAAGGCATGATCGCTGGCTCGCTCGACCAGGTGATTAAAACTGGCGTATTCGCTGGGGCTGATACTGTCATGCAGCAAAGATAAGAGCCTGCCCAAGATTCCAGAAAGCTGGCTGGAGCCAGATCGGTAACTACCCACTTCCCTGAGCAGGCGGATGAAGTCCCTTTGAGTAGCGCGGAAGCTGAGGGCGTTGGTGCTGGCGCTCTCCAGGTGGTGCCCCTCGTCGACGATCAGGTAATCGTATTCAGGGAGCACGCGGTTGCCAGTGGCCACATCGGCCAACAAAAGAGCATGATTGACAATGATAATGTGGGCGCTCTGGGCGGCCTGGCGGGCACGAAAAAAGGGACAGGCGCCCCCAGTATGCTTGAGGCAATTTTCAGAAGTGCAGCCATCGTCTGAGGCTGACATATGTGTCCATGCGGCACGCTCCAGGGGACCGTTCAGGTTGATGTCGACACGGTCACCCGTGCCGCCCTGGTGCAGCCAGACCAAGATCTTGGCCAATACACGCATTTGCTCCGGGGTTTCGGGCCCGCGCTTGAGCAAGTTTTCCACACGGCGAGGGCAAAGATAATTTGCACGCCCTTTGAGCACCGTGGCGAATAGATCGATATCCAGGGCTTCCTGAACATCGGGGATATCTTTGTTGATCAGTTGATCCTGCAAGTTGATCGTGTTGGTCGAAATAACCACTCGCAGTCCATTCTGCATCGACCACAGGGCGGCGGGGATAAGATAGGCATAGGATTTGCCCACACCAGTACCCGCTTCGACCATCAAGTGCTGGCTCTCTGATAGGGCGTGTGTTACAGAGCGCAGCATTTCGACCTGTTCTGGCCGCTGCTCGAAGTGGTCGAAGAATTGGGAGAATTCACCGCCATATTCAAGGGTGGAGGCGACATCTTCGACATCCAAAGGTGTGGGATGCTCGACAGGAATCAGGGGATCTAGATCTTGACCGTGTCCGCCTTCGAAGAGTGGCCCAAAGAAGCCCCCGCGTACTTTGCGAGCTGGGACAACCTCTTGTGAACGGGCGCGCAGCGCTTCGAAGAAGACGCCATAACCGAGCCAGTTCTCTACATCGTCACCCAGACGAACGATCTCGGCCAATATCTCTATGGGTAGCTTGAGTGCAGCATCGTATAACCTGGTGAACACTTTGTGGGTCACGCGGGCATCGTCCAGAGCCCGATGTGTGGCTGGAAGGGGGATGCCCAGGGCTTGCCCTAAGGCGCCCAGTTGGTAGCGTCCGGCGTTAGGCAGCAGCACTGCCGCCATTTCATAGGTGTCTAAAGGCTCATTCTCCCTGAGAATGCCATGTAATTTCAAGAAAGAGAGATCGAAGCGCACATTATGGCCAAGAACAGGCGCATCCCCAACGAAATATGCCAGGTCCTCAAGCACCTCGTGGATCGTGGGCGCGTTGCGCACCATGGCATCAGTGATACCGGTCAATCTGGTAATGTAGGCAGGGATGCGCTGACCAGGATTGATCAGACTGTGCCACTCATCTTCGATGCGCTCCCCCTTGAAGCGGATAGCTCCGATCTCAGTGATGCCATCGTTCTCAGGGTTCAGGCCAGTGGTTTCGATATCAAGGGCGACAATGGTGAATGTCATGCCCGAATTATACTGTAGGAGGAGAGATTTTGGAACGAATGTTCGAGTTTTGATGAAAAAATTACATGCTGGTTGTACGGATATCCTCAATTTTCTCAACGAATGGTTGGATTGCTTTACCAAGCCTATCTTCATCGATTTCGTTGACCTTGAAAGTCACTTTGCTGTTAGAAGGGTCATCGCCAACCGTGACGCCTAATGAGACGAAATTCCCGCCAGCTTCAGCAACAGCTTTGGTCAGGGCAGCCAACTGACCAACTTTTTCGGGGATCAGTGCCGTCACACGCACGCCAGTATCGCGGGCGCCCATCAATTCCAGGAAGATCTTGAAGATATCGGTCTCAGTGATTACGCCCACAACGCGGTCTTCTTTCATCACTGGCAGCCCACCCACCTTATTGTCCGCCATGATGCGGGCAGCCTCCTCGATGGGTGTATTGGCGTCAACGGTGAGAACTTCTTTAGTCATCACATCCTCGACAGTGATCTTGCTCAAAAGGTAGTTCATCTCCCAGATGCTAAGTGAGGTTGCTGGCGAGGGGGAGGCGTTGAGTAAGTCTTTATCGGAGACAATACCGACTAATTTGCCATTTTTGATCACCGGGGTGCGGCGGATGCGCTCGTGCCGCATCAGGTTGACCGCCTCGATGATGGGTAAATCGACGGAAATGGTTATTACTGGATGGGACATTCGATCGCCAACTAACATAGGTCACTCCTTTAGGTATCTTCTCCTAGTATACGCTATTTTGCCACCCTCGTCAGGGATGATATGTGGCTCTCTATGAATCGCCTGGGTAGCTCCCAGATTTGGGGGTATGGGGGGGGGGGGGCCCCCCCCCCCCCCCCCCCCCAAAAAGGGGGGGGGGGGGCGCGGGGGGGGCAC
>CAZUSV010000073.1:3995-18689 GCA_964622645.1 uncultured Anaerolineales bacterium | reverse complement strand
TTATCCCCGCGGGGTCCCCCCCAGTGTTGGGGTTGTCGGGGGGCCCCCCCCCCCCCCCCATACCCCCAAATCTGGATGGACTTTGCCACGGGAGTTCTCAGAGCCCCCCTTTTCAATGATACCAGTCCAACGATTCGCAGTCTTACTAGTAATCTCCGGAGTGGCTCCCAAAAATGCGGACTAACTTTATGAAGGAAAAACAAAAATGGGGTCATCACAATGATGACCCCACCGATCGTTTATCAGCAAGATTCACGCCCCGAGATATGCCGCCTGGACGTGTTCGTTGTCGAAAAGTTCGCCGGCAGAGCCGTGTAATTCGACTTTTCCATGAGCCAGGACGTAGCCGTAATCACTGACTGCCAGAGCCATTTGAACATTTTGCTCGACGAGCAGCATGGTGATCCCGGCAGCCTTCAAGCGACCAAGCCCTTCGAATAGATCAAGTACGAGCACGGGAGCCAATCCCAAAGACAATTCGTCCATGATCAGTAAGATGGGTTCGGCCATAATGCCACGCGCAACTGCCAGCATTTGCTGCTCCCCACCACTGAGCGTGCCAGATTTCTGGTTTTTGCGTTCTTCCAGGCGTGGGAACATCTCGAAGACTAGTTTGAGATTCTTGTCCACATGAGGGCGCGCGCGTACTGGTGAAGCACCCATTTCAAGATTTTCCGAAACGCTCATATCCGTAAAAAGCTGCCGGCCTTCAGGAACCATCACCAGGCCGCGGTCGGCTTTTTCGTGCGCAGAGAGTTTGCTGACATTTTCTCCATCGAAAGAAATGGAGCCACTCCAGGGTTTGATCAACCCCATAACGGTACGCAGGAGTGTGGTTTTTCCAGCACCATTGGCACCCACCAGGGAAGTCATTTTCCCTTTTTCTAAGGTCATCTCCGCACCCCAAAGGATTTGAACATCCCCGTAGCCCGAGGTTACGTTATGAATTTCAAGGATTGCCATAAAGCACCTCTATTCCGTTTCTTTCTGCATGAGCTTTTGGGCCAGTTCAGGATCACCCAAATAAGCTTCGATGACAGCTGTGTTGTTTTGGATTTCGTCTGGCGTGCCTTCAGCAATTTGTTTGCCGAAATCAAGTACGATCATGCGGTCGGAGACATTCATGACAGCTTCCATAACATGCTCGATCATGATGATGGTGATACCTTGATCACGTATCTCCCGTACGGTTTTGACCATTTCAGCAATTTCAGATTGATTCAACCCAGCCAGAACTTCGTCTAGCAACAATAGGCTTGGTTTAGCAGCCAGGGCACGCGCCATTTCCAGGCGTTTCTTCTGGGCTACGTTCAGGCTGGCTGCCAGTTGTTCAGCACGATCTGACAACCCGACGAACTCGAGCACTTCTTCGGCAATGGGTGTGGCTTTTCCAAGACCATATCCCTGGCTTCCAAAACATGCCCCTACGATTACGTTTTCAATGACGGAGAGTTCGTTCAAGGGTTTGACGATCTGATGTGTTCTCGCTAAGCCCAGTTTTGCCATCTCGTATGTTTTTGCAGCGGTGACGTCCTGGCCTTTGAAAGCCACGCTTCCTTTGGTGGCTGGGTAAACACCATTGACGACATTGAACAAGGTTGTTTTGCCAGCACCATTTGGCCCGATCAAACCCAGGATTTGCCCCTCGGGGAGTTCGAAGCTGACATCGGATAGCGCCTTCAATCCGCCAAAGTGTTTCGAGATCCCCTCAACTTGAAGTATTGTGGTCATTGCAGCACCCTCCGAGTATTTGGATAGCGATTTCGTATCCATCCCACAACTCCCGCAGGGATGAAGAGCACAATGAGCAGCAATAAGGCACCAGCGACCGAGAGTTGGATGTTCTTGAAGAAGGGGGTTGTCAGTAATAACCCACGAATGCGCTGATAGCCTACTGCCCCAAGGATGGGGCCGAAAACCGTTCCCTGACCCCCCAGCATGATCATAACGATCCACTCGATGGAGGTGTGCAGTGGGAAGGCATCATGGGGTTGGATATTGCCGTTCTTGAAGAAGAAGAGTGTCCCGATAATACCCGGGAAGATCGCTGAAAGCACATAAGCCCAGGTCTTGGCATTGGGAGCAACTACACCCATGACTTCAGCAGCATCTTCGTCTTCACGGATAGCCAGCAAACCCAGACCAAACTTCGAAGTTCTGACAAAATAACTCAACAGTACGGTTAGCAATGTCAGGGCAGCCATGATGTAGAATACCATTTGGAGTGCCTGCATTGCGCCGCCATAATCCTGATATATCTTGAAGTTGAGGTTCATACCGATGGGGCCGCCAAACAGATCGAAGTTTGCCATAAATGCCAGGACTGCTTGGTTGACTCCGATGGTTGCCAGGGCAAAGTATGCCCCGCGCAGACGCAGGATTGCCTTCCCAAAGAGGAATGCGAAGACGCCAGACGCAGTACCGCCGGCCAGCATCGCAAACCAAAGCGACCATCCCTGAACGCTCAATAGATAGAAGCCAAGGTAGCCACCAATCCCAAAATAGACGATATGCCCAAAGCTGACATAGCCTGTATACCCAAGGATGATATTGAGGCTGGATGCCAACGCCACCGCCCGAAGAATGGTAAAAGAAACTTCGCGATCGGCGGGTTTGCCCGTTGCTATAGGCCATACGGTAAGCAGCACGACGGCCAAAACGGAGATAAGTAAGCCCAGATAATTTTGCCAGGTTTTCATTGCTTCGCTCCTAGCAATCCACTTGGGCGGACTAACAAGATAAGTACGAAGAGGACGAATTCAACCACTGGTACCCAAGTGGTCTCCATGATCGTGGGGATTATGCCTTCGATCAAACCCAGGATCAACCCTCCAGCCAGGGCTCCAATCGGATTTCCTAATCCGCCCAGTACGACGATCACAAAGCTTTTGAGTTCGTAAATACCTCCAGCCAGGATCGTGAAGGGGAAAAAGGTAGCAATCAACCCACCTGCGAATGCCGCCAGAAGAGTGCCCAGCCCGAAGCTTAATGCCAAAATGCGGTTTGAAGGAACTCCAACCAGTTCCGCAGCAGAACGGTTGTTGGCTACAGCGCGGATATAACGCCCTGGTCGGGTGCGGTAAAGGAATAGGTAGAGGCCTGCCGTGGCCAGAATGGCTAGTAACGCAGCGACTGCCCGAGTTCCTAATACAGTGATTGGCCCCAGGGATATCCTTCCAAGGGAGAACTCAACATTATACGGCGCGGTGCTGAATTGTGCTGTCCCTAAGCCGATGATGATCATGTTGACGGAAAAGGTCGCCAGCAATGTAGAGAGATGGGGGGCATCCAGGACTCTGCGAACTACGATCGCGTAGATGATTACTCCTAGCAACAAACCCATAATTGCAGAGAGGATGACGCCAATATAAGGATGTAGACCCAGTACAGTGAATGCCAGGTATACTCCGAACATCCCCAGAGCGATGATTGGTCCGTGAGAAAGATTGATCACATCCATCACGCCGAAGATCAAGCTCAGGCCCATTGCTGCGATCCCATAAATGAAGCCTATCAAGAGGCCATCAGTGAGATTTGCCAGCAAAAAATCCATTCAATATCTCCTTCCAAAAAGAATAAAGAATAAAGGGTGTGCATGGGAGCGTCCGCCCCCACGTACACCCATTTCTCGCAAGTATCTTCCTTCGTGTCAATGAAGAAGTTCCCGTAGGTTAGCTGATCTACGGGAACTTTGGACACTAACTACCGCAAGGGGTAGAGTGCTTCAGCGGTTGCGCCTTCGAGGGGCCAGACAACCTGTTTCATCAGATTCTCATCCTCATCGGTCTGCCATTGGATGTAGATCATCGAGTGGCCAATCTGCAAACCGTGAGCTTCTTCGCTGGTGTCAAACTTGATATAGCCGAAGAATGTCAAAACATCCATGGCATCTAGCGCTTCCTTGATTGCAGCCGGATCGACAGAATCCGCGTCTTCAATGGCCTTTTGCAGTACAACGCCAGCTGCGTACCCTCCAGCCGAGTGATAGGAAGGCTCTTCACCATCATATGCTTCGGAATAAGCTTCGACGAATTCATCACTTGTTGGTCCAAACCAGTCAAGGTCAGCTTCTTCAGCGGATTCAGCGGTGAAGGAGGCCAGGGGTTCCCACTGGCTGGGGCCAATCACACCCAGGGCTGCATCGCCCAGGTCAGCGAAATCAGGCTCGGGTGGAGCAACCAGCAGGGCGAAGAGGTTCGTTTCCACGCCCAGTTCATACAACTGGCGGGCAAAAGTGCTGCCGTCCTGGAAGTGACCCCCGCCAAGGATCGCCTCAGCTCCAGAATCTTGGATCTTGTTGAGGAAGGGGCCAAAGTCGGTGGTGTCAGAAGCATAGCCTTCGAAGAGAACAACCTCATATCCAAGAGATTCGGCATAGGTCTTGGCGGCTTCGACAACGCTGGTGGAGAAGTTATCGTTTTCGTAGACAAAAGCAACTTTCGAAACATTGGGATCCACTGAGGCCAAGAGATCAACCGCACCTGCAAGGTAGCGGCTGGCAGGGGTATAGATCTGGAAAACCTGGGTGAAACCCTGTTTGTAGTTGTTATCATCAGCGGCACCAGTCGTGATCATCACTTTGCCATATTGTTCAGCGATGATCGAGGCCGCTGCGGTGAGACCGCTAGAGTAGGGGCTGATCATCAGGTCGGCTTCATCTTCGGTTGCCAGTCGAGTGTAAAGCTCCTGAACGCGCTCTTTGGCGCTTTCGTCGTCGTAGGTTACGGCTTCGAATTTGACCACTGTGCCATCACTGAGGGTAATGCCGCCAGCCTCGTTGACCTGGTTCATCCACAAATTGAAGCCACGCACTTGCCGCCCTGATGATGTCTCATATTTACCAGTGATTGAGGAAGTAAATCCTATCACCAATGTGACTTCTTCAGCGGCAAGCGTAGGCTGGAAAGCTGCCGTTAGCAAGCCAAAAATGACCAACAGAGAAAAAAGGATCGAGATCGAGCGTTTCATTCAATACCTCCAGAATTTCTATTTGAATGGAATCAATAAATCAAGTGACCGAAATTAACGGTTAATAAACTTATCTGCGACACCTCCTTTCTGGTTTTTTTGATCTTGAAAATTTGGAGTTGGGTGAGCTTGTTTTGATACAAGTTTTCACCCTGGTTGTTAATATCACGACAAGAAACGAGATATGATCTACAATAGCATAGACCAAAAATACAAAAAATAACTAAATCCGAGCAGTGAAATATAAATAATTTGTAAATAGGATGAATTTTGATCTTAGGGCTTAGAACCTATCCGAAAATTCACTTGAACCGGTCTCCTGACCGTGTTCGGCTCGGTCTGGAGACCGGCCTAAGCAATTTTCGGATAGATACTTAGCTGCTTTCGAAGTAGTACCCATATCCATGAGCAGTCTTTAAATACTGAGGCTTGACCGGATCGACCTCGATTTTTTGGCGCAGCCGTCCAATATATACCCGCAAATATTCAGCCTCGCGACCATATTCTGCTCCCCAAATGCTTTTCAAGATGGCTTCATGGGTGAGTAACCGACCAGTGTTTTCCATCAAATAGACCAGCAGGTTGAATTCAGTTGGGGTAAGTTCGATCTTATCGCCGCGCACTTGAACCCTGTGGCGAATAATATCGACGACGATTTCGCCTCTCACGATCTGTTCATGCCCCCGTATTGGCGTTGCGCTGCTCCATCGCGCTCGCCGCTGAACTGCCTTGACACGCGCTAATAATTCGCCAACACCAAAGGGTTTGGTAAGATAATCATCTGCCCCTAAATTCAATGCCTGGATCTTATCTTTTTCCTCGCCCAACGCCGAAAGCACGATCAACGGTACGGTCGAGCTCTGCCGGATGCGTCGGATGGTCTCCAGGCCGTCCATGCTGGGCATCATTACATCTAAGATCACCAGCTCGATATTTTCTCGTTCAAAATTTGCCAGGGCTTCCAGACCATTGGCTGCTGTAAATACCTTATAGCCGCGCCTCTCTAAATTGCGACGCACAAAATCACGCAGGGATTCCTCATCATCGACAACTAATATCGTCAGGTTATTCATAGAACAACCCTTCTAGTTTCTCCGTGTCGATCAGCGGAACAGAAAAAGCAAAGCATGCGCCTACCTGGCGATTTTCCACCCAGATCTTGCCGCCATGGGCATTGACAAAACCACGGCAGATCGCCAGGCCTAGACCAACCCCGGGTTTGCGACGATCCAGGCCGGTATCCAATCGGAAAAAACTGCCGAAAATATCTTCAACCCGATCAACTGGAATACCCGGCCCCTGATCCTCTATCTGTATGACCACCATCTCTCCATTGGGTGTAGCGACAATGTTGATGGGTTTGCCGTCGTCAGAATAATTGATAGCGTTTTCTACCAAATTTCTGATGACGATTTCGATCCTGTATGCATCGACGTAAACGGGCGGCAAATCTGCGGGAATCTCGATATGGATGTGCCTGCTCGAACTGCCATCTACGCGCTGGATTCCCTCGGTGATGATGTTCTCTAACGAACAGGCTGTTTTCGACAATGTCAGGATGCCTGCCTCAATTTGAGACATATCTAACAGATTGTCGACCATATTGCTCAAGCGATCAGAATCCCTCGAGATGATCGCCAGGAATTCGCGCTGAGCAGGCAACTCCCAATCGATATCCTCGGCCAACAAGGTTGTCGCATAACCCTTGATAGAGGCTAAGGGTGTCCGTAACTCGTGCGAGACTGTGGATATCAGGCTGGTTTTCATACGATCAATCTCATACTCACGGGTAATGTCTTGCAGGATTTGTCCCCGGCCAATTCCTACATTTCTGTCATCTCTGACTGTGAAACCTTCGAGACGGATATATCGCAGGCCGTCGGAATATTTTAGGGGGAGTGTAAATGCTTCCTGCTGACCGTCTGAACCAGAGAGCAATCGATCTATCTTCTCTTGGGCATCAGATTTTTCCGCGGCTCGGTCAATAACCCGCTGGCATAGATTTTCTACGGGACGACCAATGACATCTTCCACGGGCAGCCCTGTCAATTCGCTTACCATGCGATTCGAATAAAGCACACGCCCCTCTAAATCTTCCAGAATCAGCCCGACTTCGAGAGACTGGATCAAAGCCTCGAGGCGTCGGGTTTGTTCTTGCAAACGAATGTCGCTCCGGGCGAAAAGCTCAGCGTTTTCGATCGCCATGGCAGCCTGGTTGGCGAAATTCGATAGAAGATCAAGTTCGCGCTCATTGAAGACCTGGGGCTCGGTACTGTAAACATTCAACGCTGAAGGTGGAGCGTGTGTAGTCATGAGGGGAATAGATACCATCGAACGATAGCCTTCAGCCTGGGCGCGTGGGCTTAGAGCCGTAAATGACGGATACTTTTCAGTATCCCCCGCCTGGATGGGCTTGCCCGCGCGAATCGCTTGTATGGTGACGGATGCAGGCTCATCTGGAGATAATTCTAATGTGCGGGTATAGTGTTCTGACATGCCGCGACTTGCACGTGCCCGGAAAACTCCCTGCTCCTGATCTAACGCCACAATGATCAATTGCTTAACCCCCAATAAACGTTCTACCTGTTCAAGAATACCCTCTAAAACTGCCTCCGATTCCAGGGTGGAAACCACAGCAGCACCAGTTTCGAGGAGAGTACCCAGTTCTTCGATCCGGGCTTGAATAGCAGTCTCCATGCGATTGAAGCTGCGGATCAGGTGACCAATCTGATCTTGACGGGTGGAGACACGGTCTAAAAGCTCTGCACCCTGTTTGTCGAATGGTCGGTCGCCCCCCAGAAAGCGACTATATTCAGCCAATCGCTCCACTGGGCGAATAACCCTGACAGACAGTGCCAGCCAGAAGAAAAGTCCAATTCCCAAAAAGGCAGCTATTGTCAGCAGAACACCGCGATGGAAATTTTGTGGAGTCGAAAAAGCTACTGCTGTTGGGCGGCTGATGATTACCCCCCAGGATGCATTGGGCACGGGGACGAAACTGTAGAGGGTCTCTTCACCCCAGGCGTTGATTTCGATCTGGTTTCCACCATCCCCTCTTAGCAGGGCTTCCGTTACACCGGGTGCAATTTGGGAGAAATCAGTCAACAAAAAGCTTGGATCTGGGTTGGCAATCACCATCCCCCCAGCGTCCAGGATGACAATCTGGAATTGCTCCTCTGGATCATATTCAGACGAGATCGAAGCCAGAGTATCGGATAGGGATTGTAATTTCAGGTTGGTTCCCACCACCCCAAGGAAATGATCACCATCCCAGATGGGCATGATCGCGGTAGCCACCGGTTGGTTTGTGGTCGGAGAAATCCGCCCTAGGGACATCAGCGATTGGTGGGTGGTCAAAGCCCGTTGGAAATATTCCCGGAAAGAAAAATCGACTCCCAAGGTTGAACTTAGCCCCACCGGGTAATGGAAGAGCATAATCCCATCCTCGCCCAGTCGATAGATCAGGTTGATATCTGGACGGACATTAAAGAGGCCTTCGAATATGGCTAGCATTTCGGCTTCTTCAGCCTCTATGACTGCCGGTTGTTTTGCCAGTTGTTCTACGGCGTATAAAGAAATCCGCAAGGCAGTCTCCGTTTCTTTGGCGATGGCCTGAGCCAGGGCAAGATCTGAAGATTTTATCTCTTCCTCTAATCGCTGCCCTGCGATGTTGTCGAAAAACAAAGCCACTACCACAATGGGAACGATGAAAAGCGCATACATCGCCAAAATCTGTAACCCCATATCGCTGGTTATCGAGGAAGATTTGTTAAGATTACTCTTCTTAAACTGCATAGCGGATCAAATTACCCATATCATAAGAGATTGACAATATTATTGATTTTCAACGTGTTGGATTGGTGCCTCAAAGCGATAACCTATGCCGCGTTCGGTTCGCAGATAATGAGGCTTGGAGGGGTCATTCTCGATTTTATGGCGTAGATGCCCAATATAAACTCGCAAATATTCCGTTTCATCACCATACTCTGGCCCCCAGACGTTTTTGAGAATCGCCTGGTGGGGCAGGACTTTGCCGGCATGTTCCATCAGGTAAACCAATAGATTGAATTCAGTAGGGGTGAGTTTGATTTCTTGCCCGCGTACAATCAGTTCGTGTCTCTCGAGATCTACGGCAACCTCTCCATGAATGAGTTGGCCTTCACGCGTAGGAGGTTCAGACCAACGGGATCGTCTGAGGACAGCTTTTACTCTGGCTAAGAGTTCGCCAACCCCAAAGGGTTTGGTCAGGTAATCATCAGCGCCATAATCGAAGGCTTTGATTTTGTCGCTCTCTTCATCAAGCGCCGTCAAAATGATGATCGGCACCATAGATCGCTGTCGGATACGCCTGGTGGTTTCGAGACCATCCATGCGTGGCATCATCAGATCCAGGATAACCAGATCAACATTATTCGTTGAAAAGACCGATAATGCTTCTATGCCGGTGGAAGCAGAGAGTACGTTGTAGCCGCGTTTTTCCAGATTTTTGCGCACGAAATCGCGCAGGGTTTTTTCATCGTCGACGACTAATACAAGCGGATTTTGCATAACGGTTATTCTTCACTCTCATAAGGGTCGTAATACCTTGGCAAGGTAAAAGCAAAACAGGCGCCATTATCGCGATTTTCTATCCAAATTTCACCTCCATGAGCCTGGATAAAACCCTTGCTAATTGCAAGACCCAACCCTGCGCCAGATGTTTTGCGCGATAAGCCATTATCAATTCTGTAAAAACTCTCGAAAATCCGCTTGCTCTCCTCGTGGGGGATCCCCGGGCCAGAGTCTTCTATCTTGACGGTGATGTCGCCGTTTGTACATGAAGCCGTGACAAATATGGGCGAAGAATCTCCAGAATACTTGGCCGCGTTTTCAATCAGATTTCGTAATACGACTTCGATGCGTCGGCGATCAACATGCAGCGGGGGTAGGTCTGGGGGAATCTTCACCTTCAAGCGATCACCGGGTTGAGGATCAGAGCGTTTAGCAGCATTTTGGATGATCCTGTCCAATTGACATGGTCGTCGTTCGACTGTCAGGTTGCCAGCCTCCAGACGAGAAAGATCAAGCAACTCATTCACCAATATTGTCAGACGGTCTGCCTCATTAGAAATAATCGACAAAAATTCCTGCTGTGCTGCCTCATCCCACTCCACATCATCTGCCAGTAAGGTCGAGGCATAACCTTTGATCGAAGCTAATGGTGTGCGCAACTCGTGTGAGACTGTGGAGAGCAAATTTGATTTCATGCGGTCCAGCTCGCGATCAGCAGTGATATCATGGATGAGTTGCCCCTGGCCAATGGGCACACCGCTGGCATCGGTGACGTTGAAGCTGTGCAGCCGCAACCAGAGATTGCGACCTTGATATGGGATCAAAATTTCGGCGACATGATTATCCTGACTCTCTATGGCCATTTGAATGATCTCTCTGGTCCTTTGGGGATCGTCTGCTTTTTGGACCAATTGATCGATGATCACATCCACGCTGGAGTCTGCAATTTCGCTTGGAGGCAAGCCTGTCAGAGCACTGATGCGGCGATTTGCGTAAACGATATTGCCATCAGGACCTTCGAGGAGGAGACCATCGTTTAGAGATTGAATCAAGGCCTCCAGGCGGCGTGTCTGTTTTTGTAGCTGCATGTCACTGCGTGCATACAGAGCAGCGTTTTCGATTGCCATGGCCGCGTGATTGGCAAAATTGGACAGCAAATCGATCTCTTGTTCGGTAAACACGTGCGGCTCTGGCCTCAGCACGATCAGTGCTGAGGGAGGTGCATATTGGGTGTTGAGGGGGATTGCCAGCAGCGAGCGATAGCCCCCTTCCCGGGCATCCTGGCGTTGATTCTCATAATCGGGGTTGGTTTCTGTATCGCTGACCTGGATGGGTTCCCCTTTTCGCAAAGCCTGGATGGTCAACGAATGCGGTTCGCTGGGGTCAATGGAGATTTGCTCGACATAGGCGTTGGAAAGACCACGGCTGGCCTGCACCCGGAAGACTGAGCGTTGCTCGTCAAGGGCCAGGATAACGCTCATTTTTACATCTAGCAAACGCTCCACCTGCCGCAATATTCGATTGAGAACTGTTTGTGGGTCAAGGGTGGAGACAACTGCAGCACTAGTCTCCAGGAGAGTAGAAAGCTCTTTGAGACGCAGCTCGATATCTTGTTCCATCCCCATCAAGCTGCGAGTCAGGTGCCCCACCTGATCTGGACGATTTGCAAGTTCAGCAAGGATTTGATTCTGCTCAGCCGACGTATCGACATCTTCTCCAATCAATCGACTATAAGCTTCAAGATCTCCCAGCGGTTGAATGATCATACGGGAGAGAGCAATCCAATAGGAGAAACCTGCAACGATAAAAATGAGCAGTACGACAATTATCCCCTCGAAAAAAGTGCGCGGCGTCTCGAAGGCTCTTGCAGTAGGTCTGCTCACAATCACACCCCACCCAGCTCCAGTTACCGGCACGAAGCTGTATAAGCGCTCTGTCTCCTGCTCATCTAGGCCGATTACTGTATCCACGCGACCAAGGAGCAGCGGATCAGTTATAAAGGATTGGGTACCGGGCATCATCGTGAGTAATTTTTCTGGATCGGAATGGGCAATGATCTGCCTGCTGCCATCGATGATGAGCACTTCAAAACCTTCTTCGGGTGCATACTCACGAGATATCTTGATTAAAGTCTGGCTGAGCGCCTCGAGTTTGATATTAGTGGCCACCACACCTAGAAAATCGCCCATATTATTCCAAAGTGGCATTACGGCTGTTGACACAGCTTGTTGAGTTGTGGGAGAGATACGTCCTTTAGAAATTAGGGGGTTCGTCGTTATCAGGGCACGTTGGAAATAATCTCTGAATGAGAAATCATCTCCAACGGTAGAACGAGGGCCTTCGGGATAGTGGTATATCATGAACCCTTGCGGGTTTAATCGATACACGAGGTTGACATCTGGACGAGCACTCATAATCGTTTCGAAGAGTGCGCTCATACCTTCGATATCTGTTTGCTTTACGGCATCATAAGTTCCAAGCTCGCGGACGGCCCGCATGGCATTGCGCATCGTATCATCGGTCTCTTGGGCGATAGAACGTGCCAGGGCTAAATCCGCTGCCCGGATGTTCTCCTCCATGCGGTGTTGAGTGCGGTTGGCAATCAATAGCGCGGCAATTGCCACCAGACCTACAAAGAGGATATACAAGGCCATCAGCTTCAACCCCAAATCTTGCCGCATTGACAGCTTATTGAATATCCTTCTAAGAAGTCTCCTCATACCTATAACCTGCAACTCCAAAGATTTTTGCTCCAACCTCTATGCCTCACTAAAAGCTTTCAATATTCTCACCACATGTTGGGCATGTTTCAGATACAAATCCAGGCGTAGATTTTCGTTAGGCGCGTGGGCATTGCTGCCGGGGTATCCGCATCCGGCAGTAGCTACAGGCTGACCGAGCACATGCACGAAGGGATAATTAGGCCCTGATCCACCAATCATGGGGTCGATTTGCATGGGTTTGTCATAAATGTCATTTGCGGTCTCGACCACGATCTTGATGAAAGGATCGTCCGGATCCGTTTGCGCAGCAGGCCCTCCACCCAGGAATTCGATCTCCACATCGGCGAAACCCTGAGCATCCAGGTGGGCGCGCAATTGCTCCAAGACCTGTTTAGGGGTTTGATTGGGGACCAGGCGGAAATCGACTTTTGCAGAAGCTCTGGCAGGGAGCACAGTCTTGGATCCTTGGCCCTGATAGCCCGAAGTCAACCCGCAGATGGTGCAGGTTGGCTCGAAAACTTCAGCCAATCGTAGGTCGAGGCCCCCAACGAGATCCTTGAGAAATGATTTGACGCCCCAGCGGGTTTTATAATCATCAGCAGGATCAGGTAAGGCAGCTAATAATTCTGCATCTCGCTCTGTGTGAGGCACGATAGGATCGTAGAATCCTGGAATGAGGATGTGCTCATTTTCATCCTTTAGCGTGCTCAACGCCCAGACCAGTCGCCAGGCTGCATTGGGAAAGATCGAGCCTCCTTTGCCAGAGTGGACATCAACGTCGGCAGTTTCAACCGAGAGTTCCACATAACAGATACCTCGCAGCCCAACATATTGCATGGGCACCTCATCGAAGTTGACCCCGCCAAATTCCCAAATGCAGGCATCTGCAGCCAGAAGCTCTTGGTTATTTTCGATGAACTCAGGCAGGTGGACGCTGCCAATTTCCTCTTCGCCCTCGATGAGGAACTTGATATTACAGGGTAGTTCTCCGTCCTCCGCCAGCAAGGCGTCGATGGCGAAGAGACGGCTGGTGATATGGCCCTTATCATCGCTGACGCCACGGGCATAGAGCTTGCAATCGCGCAGGGTAGGCTCGAATGCCGGGCTGTCCCAGAGTTCCAAGGGCTCTGCGGGTTGGACATCATAATGGTTGTAGAAGAGCAAGGTTTTATCGTTGCGTGCCCCTGCACGTTCGCCGATCACCACGGGTGCGCCGCCGGTGGGCATGATCTCTGTTTTGAACCCGCGCTTGATTAGCATATCAGCAACCATTTGGGCACACTCTTCCATGCCCCAATTTTGGGCGGCTACACTGGGTTGCGCGCTGAGAGTTGAGAGCTCCTGGATGCTTTCGTCGAGGTTCTCATCATAATATTTATCGAAGGACGTGAAATCGGTCATGATCTCTCCTCTGCCCCCCCCGCCCCCAATTCTGGGGGGAGAATCAAACTTCAATTCCCCCCAACGCCATAGGCGGGGGGTAGGGGGGCTAAGCTGTTCAACATACTTCTGACTGTACGGAAAATGCTATTGTACACGGAACACACGGATTTTTGCGCGCAGCCAACGGCGTGCTGTGCATTCCATGTCCGTTTGTGGACAAAACAGAATCTGTCAGGTAGCTAATAGAATTTCTTTGAATATTGATTTTAACGTGCTCTTGGCGGTAGTAAATATCGCTGAGTCGCAAGCTGGTTTTTGTTTCCTGTCTAGATCTGTCTGATCTAAATAGTACGCCCGGCGCATTTCGATTTGCAGGGTTTCGACATTCTCCATTTGAGCGTAATGCCGCGTGATATGGCCGCCAACGAACTGGTCATTGTCGGCTACTTCCAGTCCATTGGCAGAAAAAGCAGAGCGGACCAGGTCGAAGAATTTGGATGAGCAGGTAACTCCATTGAGATTGCCCAGGCAGACATCCTGCTCCAGGTAATGGCTGCGGAAACTATGCAAATCTAATACAATGGCATGGCCGAATTGATCCCGAACTTCTTCGATTCGCTTGGTCAGTTCTTGATGGTAGGGTGCGTAATACCTTGGGATACGATTGGCAAGTGAGGACTCACTTGGCGGGGTACGGTACAGCGGCTGGCCATCTGAGGTCTGGGCGAAAATGGGGGCCTCTTGAAAGCTTCCAAAGAGATGACCGTTCACCCGCCGGTTGAGATCTACAACATAGCGGGAAACTCTAGCTACCAGTACGGGGATGCCCAGTTCGGTTAAAAAATCGAATAATTTGTCTACATGCCAGTCCGTGTGGAAGGGGAAGTCGAGGTGTTTTGCTATCATCAGTGCTGCAATTTCCGGCGGGATGAATTCCCCGGCATGCGGAATACTGGCGACGATGGGTACGGAGATTTTCGGAGGGCGATGCACTTGATAAGGATTCATACGAATTGGTCCAGCCATGTTGCCTACTCGAGAACTACCGGAAATAGGGGGTGGCGGGGTG
>CAZUSV010000073.1:0-3985 GCA_964622645.1 uncultured Anaerolineales bacterium | reverse complement strand
CCCCCCCCCCCCCCCCCCCCCCCAACCCCTTTTTTCGGGGCTTCGAGTCTGGAAGGTGACATTTTCTTGCTAGTCATTTATAGTCATCATTCGCCAAGGATCCAGGTCATCGATTGGGCACCGGCATAAGCAAATAAAATCATTTTCAGGGTCACACCAATCAAGACCGCCACTAAGAAAGTCGGAAGAGGCATTTTCAATACACCTGCCGCGACTCCAGCAACATCGAAGGTGGGGTTGGGGATAGCCGCCAAAAGGAGAATTGCCCAAAATCCATATTTCTGAACCCAACCTGTCAGGCGTTGGTACAATTCTGCTCTTTCAACGACCGCCTGGCCGCTGAAACCGGCCAGATAGCCGGAGAGTTCGCCCAGGGCCCCCCCAGCGCCAGCCGCCAGGCCGACGAATAGAGGATTGAAAACGCCCCCCATGGTGAAGACCACAGCAATCCCTGGGGCAGGCAAGAACACGGTTGCATTGGTCAACAGGGCAATCAAGAAGATGCCGGGATACCCGTAGACGGCCAGCTCTTCGGCTTTATCGCGGACCGAATAGACGAATACTGTGATGGCGATGACCAAAAGTAGGGCCAGGATGCGCAGGAGTGTGAGACCACGTTGGTCAGGTTTCAATGCAGTTCTCCCGATGGAGACCCCAGGGGTTTCCACAAACCCCTGGGGTCTGCGGAGGAAACCCGGGTCCTCAGTTGTTGTTGGGCAGCAAGCTCTCGATGCGGGCGACGACCATGTCAAGGGCAACGGTGTTGTAGCCGCCCTCGGGGATGATGACATCTGCGTAGCGTTTGGAGGGTTCCACAAACTCGAGATGCATGGGGCGTACGGTGTCCATGTACTGCTGGATTACGGTTTGGGTTGTGCGGCCGCGTTCAGCGATATCACGCTCGAGCCTGCGGATGAAGCGGATATCAGGGTCAGTATCGACGAAGATCTTCACATCGAAGAGTTCACGTAGCTTGCGCTCGGAAAAGATCAGAATGCCCTCCACGATGATCACCGCCTGCGGTTCAACGGGCAGGGTCTGGCTGGTCCTGGTATGGGTCTTGAAGTCATAGATGGGGAGTTGGATAAGCTGCCAGTTTTTGAGTTCCTGGATGTGTTGGATGATCAGGGGTGTATCCAGCGAGTCTGGGTGATCGAAGTTAATCTTAGCGCGTTTCGAAAGAGGCAGGTCGCTCAGGTCTCGGTAGTAGGCATCATGCGCCAGGAAGGCGATCTTTTGCTCGCCGACCTTTTCTAAGACAACATGAGCAACTGTTGTTTTTCCCGATCCAGTGCCACCGGCGATGCCGATCACGATTGGAGTAGGTTTATTTGCCATAAGAAAATTATACTGGATACCTGAAGAATTGCGGCCTTACAAATCGAGGCTTGGCTTGGTCCTCTCTTTTGAGGTTGATCCTGCATCCGATGGGTGTCAGAACTTCGCCATAGCCTCCTTCAAGAAGGCGCGACCTTCGGGTGAGTACCAGCATTCGATAAATTGTCCCTTCTTCATTTCATACTCGGCCAGGATCTGCGCTTTGACTGGTTTTGTGCGGTTGTCTTTGATGATGGCATAGGCTCGATCAGGCATTTCCCCCAGGGTTTTGATCTTCTCTATCGAAGCAGGTAACAGCTCATCTTGGGTCATCACCTGGTCGACCATGCCCAGGCGTAGTAAATCCTCAGATGGGTAGAATTCGCCCAGCTCCAGCACGTCGCGTCCCCTTTGGGTACCGATCAAATCTCGAAGAATGCAGTCCACGGTATAGGGAACAGGCACTCCCAATTTAATCTCATTCAAGCCCATCAATTTGCGCCCCTCAGCGATCATGCGATAATCGCAGCACAGCGCCAGGATGCAACCCCCGGCGATAGCGTGACCGGGGATGGCGGCCAGGGTGGGTTTGGGAAGCGTGAAAAGATCCAGGGCGAATTTGTTGAAGGTGTCATAGAAGTGCTCGAACTCTTTTGGGGTGAGATCATACAGGTTGGGGATGTCAAAGCCTATTGAGAAAAATTTCTCGTTGCTGCTGCTGAGGACAATACCCTTTACATTGGGATCAGGCTGGATGCTTTTGATGGCTGCGTGCAATTCGTCGACCATGTGCTGGCTGATGGTGTTGGTAATCCCATTTTCCAGCTTGATGACCCCGACTGTATCCTGGGTTTCAATCGAGATTGTTTTCATGACTGCCTCCATTTGACTTACGCTTATGTCGAAGGCGGCCCCGTCCCCTGGTCGCCCGAATTCAGATCATTCAATCCACCATTTTGCACCCAACCGATGAAGTCATCTAAGGTGGGGAAGATTCGACGGGATAGCGCTCGCACCACCCAATTCTCTGCCATGGGGGAGATGCTGATGACGATTTTCCCATTGTCGTATGCACGGATCATTTCCAGCGCAGTGCCCATGCTGGCTACGGGTAAATAGGCGATGAGGATGTCTGAGTCACCCGCCTCTCTGGCCATGCCGAAAAGTACATTTCTGGCACGCTCATCGTCATATTCTGGGCTATCTGGGAAGAGCGAGAAAGGATCGATGATATCTGCATCAGGGTGTCTGGCCAGGATAGCAGTGCTGATTATGCGGCGATAATCCTGGCTGGTGATGCCCTTTTCTGTCTTTGAGCCTTGCATGACTCCTGCAATGAATACGCGCATATTGCTCTCCTACAATATTTTTATAAAGATGGGAATCACGCAGATGCCCCCCTAACCCCCCAACATTGGGGAGAACTTAACCAATAAATCTACAGATCTGCGTAAGTCCTGAAATAATCATTTGATGTAACTTTGTTGGGGCAAAACAAAAGGCCGCAACCAGGAAAAGGTCAGATATGTCACCAAATAGAGCGAGGTATACATCACCATAAATCCGATCTTATCGGCATAATTGATGGGGTGCAAGAGCGGCGAAAGGGTGTCTGAAAGGATTTCAGCGGGTTCTAGCAGAAGGTCCCAGCTATTCCAGCGCAAGAAGCGCCCCAGGTAGACTCCGTATCCGCTCAAGCCAATCACGATCAGTGCGAATACCCAGCTGGAAAAGTGGCCCAAATAACTGCGCACCACACCCTGGACGCTGTGCAAGGATATCACTGCCAGGAAGATCCCAGTCCAGGCGGTAATGGCGATCAAGCCAGCATCGTACCAGACAGGGATCGATTGACGTTGGGAAACATGAATCAGGTCGGTGACAATATAAAAAGAATTTGGCAGGAACACCAGCCACATTCCTCCTGGAATGATCAGGACCCACCACCAACGCGGTCGCAGCCTGTGCAGCGCTGTGATGCTCAGGCTAAATATATACGGCAGCCACGCCAGAAACAAGTTCCAGATCAGGTTCTTGAAGAAAAAATCACGACTGATGAATACTCTTCCAAAATAGAAGAAGAATACTAAAGATGTTCCCAGCGCAATGGGATAGAACAGGTTCTGCGAGAGGAAAGTGTGCATTCTTTTTATGTGGTTTCTTCCAAAGTAGAAAAGCAATAGGATCATTGCCCCTAATGCTAGTGGAATAAACAAGTTTTGAGATAGGAGATAATAGGCTCTTTTTAGCAGACTGATTACTTCTGTCATTGATGGTTATCCTTTTTGGGAATGTTACCAGGTTTTGATGGTCAAATTGTAACATTGCTAGTACCATCCCTCCTAAAGCGCGCCTCCTGGCCCTATCGGAATCAACGTGAGATCTTCCAGAATTAGGGGTGCTCAGCGCCCGCTCACCCCTATTTCTGGAAAATTACCATAACAATTCCTAGAGACCTTGCCATTATGCTAAAATGCTTGTTGGTTGTTCTAATCATAGGAGTTACGCACTGCCCCCCTATCCACCGCCTGTGGCGTTGGGGGGAACCTTTGGAAATCTCCCCCCAGAATTGGGGGGTTGGGGGGGGCTTCATTTGTATGGGTGCGAATCAAAAGAGCCACTGATGGGAATCGAACCCATAACCTATCGCTTACGAAGCGATTGCTCT
>CAZUSV010000072.1:0-26256 GCA_964622645.1 uncultured Anaerolineales bacterium | reverse complement strand
GGTTAGGCTGCAATTAGATCTCTATGCAGTGATGTGTTCCTCAGAATAAGGAGAAGACATGAAAACCACCCGTTACACGCTCATTATTGTGAGTTTGCTCCTGCTCGTGTCAGCTTGCACTCCAATGAGAGAGAACAATCAGGCAACAACCGAACCTGTGGAGATTACAGCCACCGTGGAAGAACCCACTTCCATCCCACCCACATATTCACCCCCTATTGAGCAGTTTGAAAATTCTCCAGTGCCCAACGGATTTCTAGTGGTAGACCACGAAAGCGATCTCATCAGGCTGGTCAGCATTGATGGACAGGTGGTCGATGAGTGGGGGTTTCCTGGCCTGAATTATGGCCCTCAATCTGAGAATAAATTCCATTTCGGAGGCAAAATTGCTGATGGACTGATCGCGGCACCCTGTATCTACGTATCGAGTTTATCCGGAGAGCCACAGATCACATATCATCAAGACAAAGCTCTTATACCACTTCGGAAGATCTCACAGCTCATCAACCTGGTTGGTGCTCCGGGAAGCCCGCAGGTGGCCTATGGCTTTCTAGACTCCGAGAGTTTGCAACGGTTTGAAGAAAAGCGCTATCAGTCGCCCTCCAACTCAGCGGCTGAAGCGACAAGCGAGCCTGTCTACGTCCACAGTTGGATCTATGCTGGGTCGCCAGAGACTTTGGGGGAAGCTCAGCCAATCGTTTTTCGTGCTGACGAAAATGGACTGGTGCTCTATCCCTTAGTCTTGAAGATGGAGCACGAGGAGCTGGTGGGAGTCTGGTACACACTAGAACCCAAAGGATCTGCTGGAGTTGGCCCGATCTTCTTCGGAGGCTTCAGCCGCTTGTATTTCGCCGACCTTGGCACCGGATTGGTCGATGAAGTCCTGGGCACTGGCGCAGGCACTCTAGCTTTATCTCCAGGTCAATCCACAGTAGCCTTTGAGGAGACTGGGGTAAAAGACCAACCTGTCGTAACATTTCTAAATCTTGCCACTGGGATCAGCAAGTCCATCGACGTACTACCAGACACGCATCCAACCGGGGTTGGCGATGCCCACTTCTCACCATCGGGAGTCCACCTTGCCTGGCGAGAAGTCGCTATGGGAGATGATACAATCTTCTCTATCATCCGGATTTCATCCCCAACCCACGATGATCTAATCGAATTTGACACGCGCGACCTCATATCCAAAATCACGACCCCAGAAATTCACTCGATCACCTTAGCGGGATGGCTGGATAACGAGACATTGTTGATCGAGGTACACTCCAACTCTGGTGTTGATCTGCACAGACTGAGTGTTGATGACGGCGAACTGGCAAACATGGCTACAGGAGATTTTGTAGAATTTACTTATCGGTAAAAGAGGATCTTTTCCCTTGGGAGAGAATAATGAGCGAGCATATATTTATCAGTTATTCCAAAAAAGACAGCGACTTCGCCCTAAAGCTGGCCGACGATCTCATCGCCGCGGGGTTCAAGATTTGGATCGACCGTAGCATCGAGGCGGGCGAGCAATGGCGTGATACCATAAACAAGAACCTGCAAGCGGCGAGCGATGTCATCGTAGTGCTCTCGCCGAATGCCATCGCTTCACGTTGGGTGCAGCACGAAGGCTCGATGGCATATGCCTGGGGGAAAAAGATCTACTCAATGATGATGACCAAGGTGCCAGATAGCGACCTGCCCATCTGGATGGAAGAATTCCAGTATATCGATTTCGTCAACACCCCCTATGAAGTGTCTCTCGAGCGCCTAAAGAAGACTCTCACGCCCCGCAACCTGATCCAGGAATTGCTCGATCAGCAAGTTTACGCCTACGAACAGACCAATGAATTGATCGGCGAGTCGCTCCTGGCTGTAATCGAAGAAGAGCGGGATAGGCTGACAATCAGCGATCAGGCCGAAGAATTGATCGAGAAAAGTACCAGCCGGATGATCCGCACCCGTCGCCTTTGGCGAGGCGGGATTGGTCTGGCCATTGTGCTCATCGCCGTGGCGATTTTTGCAATCATCACCATGATCGGCGCCAATAACGCCAGAAGCCGGGCTGTCAGCGCACTCTCAGGTGCTGAGACGAAACAGGCCCAGGTGCTGGCAACAGCCACCCAGGTGAGCCAGGAAATGAACATGGCACTCACGCAACAAGCCCAGGCTGAGATGTTGGCTGCCGCAGCCCAGGCCGAGGCTGAAGATTACAACCGCCAATCGCAGATCAAAGCCTTATACCTTCGAGCGTCAGCGTTGGCATCTCAATCTCGCCAGGCCCAATCACTCTACCCACAGCGCAGCCTATTGTTGGCGGTCGAGGCGGTCAATATCACCCAAAATGAAGACCTGTCGCGGGCTTTGATTGCCGAACAAGTGTTGCGCGAGGCACTCAATGAATTTGATGAAAGGGTCTTGTCTGGAAGTGAAGATTGGATCACCACCTTGGCCTTCAACCCAGACGGGAGATTCCTGGCAACCGGCGGCAGCGATAAGATCGTTCGCATCTGGGATTTACAAGCTTCCGAAGACACCTCCACTGCCCGAATGCTCCTGGGGCATGCAGGCGAAATCAAGACAATGGCCTTCAGCCCCGACAGCCGCTACCTGGTTAGCGCAGGAGAGGATCACAGCGCACTCTTATGGGATACTACGACAGCGCTCAACACAGATTTGAACGCCAGTAACACGAATGCAATTGCTCTCGAACTGAGCGGTCACGAGGGCAAGATCCCTGTCCTGGCTTTCAGCCCCGATGGCCGCTATTTAGCTACAGGCAGTTGGGACAAGACCGTCCGCATCTGGGATGTTACGCAGGTGAAGGACACAGGCTTGAATACCGCAGACTTCCCTGTCCAACCAGTGGTCCTTCAAGGCCACAACCGGGGTATCAATACCCTGGCATTCAGCCCCGATGGGGGGCTGCTGGCAACGGGGGGCTGGGACAATACTGTCTATATTTGGGATGTTTCGGCGGCGACGAACGGACAACCAGTAGCCGACTCCGATCCCCTGCTCCTTCAGGGACACCGGGGTGGAGTCAATGCTTTGGCTTTCAGCCCCAATGGGAAGTTCCTGGCAACCGGGGGTTGGGACAACACCATCCGCATTTGGGATATTGCAGCGATCATTGACGCCCCGGAGCTCGAAGCCCAATCTATCACCCTTAGAGGCCACCAAGACGAAGTTAATGTTCTGTTATTCGGCCCCAATGGGGAATTTCTGGCTACTGGCAGCCAGGATACCACTGCCCGCCTCTGGCATCTTCCCACAGTGTTCAACACTGAATCCCTGGTCTCGGCGCCTGCTACCCAGGCCTACCTGCTGCGAGGCCACGAGGGCGGCATCAACAACCTGGCCTTCAGCCCTGACGGAGGATTCCTGGCAACTGGGGGAAACGATACCTCTGTGCGCATCTGGGATCTCTACGCTGAAGATCCCACCACCCAGCCCATCATTTTGCAAGGTCACGAAGATTGGATCACGGCGCTATCTTTCGGACCCGAGGGCCGATTCTTAGCGACTGGGAGCCGGGATACTACCGCTCGCACATGGGATATGAACATCGAGAATCTGGTAGAGATTGCCTGCCAGCAAACCGGGCGCAATCTCTCTCTGGATGAGTGGGAGCAGTATTTCTCCAACGAAAAATACCGCAAGACCTGTGAGCAGTGGCCTATCAGCCCTGATTTGCTCGAAAGAGCACAGAATTTCGCTTTAAAAGGGGATACAGAAAGTGCTATCATCCTGTTCGAGTTAGTGCTGGAACTGGACCCCGACCAAGAGCTTGACCCCCAGGCAGAAGCCCAAAAATTCGCCGCTCTCGGCCTGGTTTCGCAAGGCGACGAGTTAGCAAAACAGGGGGATATCGAAGGCGCGCTCGACAAGTACCAGGAGGCGCAAGCACTAGACCCCAGCCTCGATATTGACCCTCAGGCAGAAGCCCAAAAATATGTCATCCAGGAACTGATATCAGCGGGCAATGAATTGGCCGAAGAGCTGGATATCGAAGGTGCGATTGCCAAGTTCGAGGAGGCGCTGGAGTATGATGCCAGCCTCGATCTCGATCCTGAGGCGGAGGTAGCGCGCCTGGCTGCGCCAAAATTCGTTGAACATGGGATGGAGATCGCCAAGGGAGGCCAGATCGGTGAAGCCATCGCCGCCTTTACGGAGGCGCAATCACTGGATCCAGACCTGGTGATCTCTGCGGATTCCTGGAATACACTTTGCTGGTATGGGGGACTTTGGGGAGACGCTAGTGATGTACTCACCGCCTGCAATCAAGCCGTGGAGTTAGATCCAGAAAATGGCCGCTATCGAGAGAGCCGGGGATTGGTGCTCGCACTGACAGAGAATTTTCAGGGAGCGTTAGAGGATTTCGAATTTTTCGTGACCTGGGCTAAGGAATCTGGTTTATCTGAAGAATACATTGTCCAACGCGAGATCTGGATTGCTGAGCTAAAAGAAGACCGCAACCCCTTTGATAGTGCGCTATTGGAAGAACTACGAAACGAATAATAAGAGACCTAAAGGCTCTCTAGGAATCGCCGGAGTAGCTAACAGATTTGGGGGTATGGGGCGTGCTCCGCACGCCCCATACCCCCAAATCTGGGCATTACCACGAGAATTCCTAGAGGCCCACCCTAAAGGTTTGTCAAACCTTTTGAAGCTGAATGATTTATTCACCCCTCCTGGTACGTCACTTCCCCTTCGACCGCCTCATCCCAGGGATATACTTCGAAAGGTTTTGCCGCTTCACGGATGTCGGGATCATCGGAGTAACGGCCGCGGTTTTCCTCGGGCAACTGTTCAGCAATTTTCTCCATGATGACATGACCAATCTGATCGAGTTTTTCTCGCCGCTCGCGGCCGCGGCCAGTGACTTCGAAGGGGCCAAAAGGCTCTCCTATGTTGATCTTGATTACCGGCCGATTGACGATCCGCAGAGGGAAGAGATTCTCTAAGCCCACGATCCCAACAGGCACGATTGGTACGCCAGTGCGTGTGGCGATATAGGCCACACCAGGGCGCGGTGGACGCAATACAGTCGCCCAGACCCCTCCTTCTGGAAAGATGTTCAAGACACCACCTGTTTCTAGCCAACCTTCAGCTAATTTCAAAGCTTCGCGCGATCCAGTGCCGCGGTGAACCCAGAATGCTCCCCAAAGCTTCGGGAATAATGCCGCCCACGCAGGTGCGAAACCCGCCACAGCCCCAGCGATGAAGTTGGTTCTCCAGGGTGTGATGCGGATCAAGACAACTGGGTCTGCGAAGCTGAAATGGTTGGCAACCAGGATGTAAGGCCCTTTCTGTGGCTGGTTCTCTTTACCGTTGATCTCCAGTTTGGTAAAAATTTGCAGGGCGAGATAAATCAGGGATTTGAAAATCAGTCGAATGGGAGCGTGTCTGGGGAATTTGTAGTGGGGCATTTTTGTGCTCGTCGATGTGAAAACCATCAATGGATCAACCTACCGCTATCGACCTGACCTTCGGGGATCTCGTCCCAGGGGTAGGCTTCGAATTCTTTTGCCGCCGCTCGAAGAGCAGGATCATCTGAATAACTGCCACGCAACTCTTGAGGCAGGAGATCTGCGATCTTGCGCATGATGGTGTGCCCGATCACGTCGAGTTGCTGGCGGCGCACACGACCGCGGCCGGTAATCTTGAAAGGCCCAAAGGGTTCGCCAATCTTGATCACAGGTCTGGCACGCTTGCGCAGACGAGCAGGGAAAACATCATTGAAACCATACAGCCCCACGGGGAGCAGCTTTGCACCAGTGCACGCCGCTAGGTAGGCAGTCCCCGGCCGGGCAGGGCGCAATACAGTCGCCCAACTGCCGCCTTCGGGGAAGATGCCCAGGATACCGTTCTGGGCCAGAATGGCTTCGGCAGCGCGCAGGGCCTCGGTAGAGCCTGTACCGCGGTAGAGCTTGTAGAAGCCCCACATAGCAGTGATGATCTTGGTCCAAGGGGGTGCAAAAGGGGGGAATGCTGCACCGATAAAATCGATTGGCCACGGGGAGAAGCGCACAAACGCTACCGGATCGAGAAAGCAAAAATGGTTGCCAACAACCAGAAGAGGTCCATTCTTTGGTAAATTTTCCTGACCAACAACCTTCACTTTGGCAAACAGCGCTAAAGCCGGTCTGGCTAACTGGTGCATGACCCAACGGATAGCCCGTCGGCGAGGGTATTTGTATTTCGGCATGAGCCTACAGATTAAGAGAAGCTAAACTTCTTGGAGAAGTTTAGCTTCTTGACATCAATCCCCAGCAGGAACGGGTGTCTCCACTGCAGCTTTACGGGCTTTCGCCTCATTGACCGAGAGCAAGATCGCTAGCCCGGCCACCAGGAAGATGGCAATCGACATGATGGCCACTTTCTGTCCAGCTTGCTCGGCGGGCAGCGCTTGCATTGCACGGTTGGCCTGGAACCACAAAGCCGCCTCGGCTGCCAGGATTCCGTAGATGGTTGGGCCAATGAAGGAAGAGGTTCGTCCAGCAATGGCAAAGAAACCGAAGAACTCAGCGCTCTGACCCTCGGGGGCAAAGAGGCCCACCATGGTGCGACTCAACGACTGCACACCAGTGAGGGCAAAACCAGCGAAGGCTCCGATGACGAAATAACCCGTGAGCGTGGTGGTGAAGAGCATCGCCAGGACAACGCCTATCATCATCACGATCGACAGGATCAACGAAGGTTTGAAGCCAAACCGATCACCGATGATGGCAAATAAATAAGCTCCCGCCACACTGGTCACCTGCACGATGATCATAAAGATGATCAATTGTTGCTGATCCATGCCAAAGAGCACAGCGCCGATGATGGCGGCAAAATCCATAGCCATCAAAATACCGTCGTTGTAGATCAAGAAGGAAACGATGAACTTGACGAACTCCTTATAATGGCGGATTGACTTTAACGTTTCGCCAATACGCTTGAAAGCGATGGAGAAGTAATTTTCGCCCGGGGGCAGGGTCTGCGCCTGGGCGCGCTCAGTGATCCAGCGAAAAACCGGGATGGCAGAAACGGCGAAAAATATGGAAGTGAACACCAGGGCTAGCCGCACCACAAGGCTGCCGCCCACGATCACGATAGGAGGCAGGATCAACAAAAGGCACAGGATCCCGCCAAACGATCCAATCGCCCAGCCATTTCCAGAAACACGGCCCAGCTCTTCGGGTTCAGCAATCTCTGGGAGCAAGGAGTTATAAAAAACCTGCCCACCGCGGTACCCAATTTCGGCCAGAATGAAAAAGGTCATCCCCAAGAAAATATCGCCTTTTTGAACGAAGAAGAGCAGAGCAGTGAAAATCCAGGTTATAGCCGAGAATCCCAGTAAGAATTTCTTCTTCGAGGCTGAGAAATCAGCCACTGATCCCAGGATCGGGGCGATGATCGCCACCACTAACATAGCGATGCCGACAGAGATCCCCCACAATCTTGAGCCCTCGGCACCACCGACGACTTCTCCTTTGAAATAAGCTGAATAAATGGCTAATAAGACCACCGCAGCATATGCCGAGTTTCCAAAATCATATAGATACCAGGCCAGATGTTCGCGGTTCACGGTTTTCAATTTTGAAAACATAAGACCGTCCTTTTTCGTAGAACACGAATTGGTAGGGATCTAATAATCACAACACTATGATTCCCAAAAGAGATGCTCGATAATCTTATCATACGAATCAATAGGGCAACGAGCTTCTCTACTGAGTCTCTAGAATTTCCCTTTGGGAGCTACCCTGGCGATTTCTAGAGAGCCTCTCTACTAAAACACAATTCCCAGAGAATCGTTACCCTTCTCGTCACGGCTTTCTTAAAATCCGAAGCACGGCACGCATAGCGAACTGCACCAACATCTGCGAAGTCGCCAGAACCACGACTTTAAGAAAGCCGTGCCCTTCTCGTATAAGTTACAAACACAGCGAAAGTTATTATTCTCTATCCCTGCTCTCGGTGATATTTTGGATGAGTGATTCTAGAGGCTTTACGAGCTGTATTACGTCTTGGGACAAGCAGTTTAATTCTTCTTTTTGACAACAAAAACACCGTTAGGAACAGAATAACACCATATGCCAGGATAAACACCTCTCCTACGAACTGTTGGAATACAAATGAGGCTGGCTTTAGGACATATTTGAAATAAAGGATGAAAAGATAACACAGATCCATAGTCACGTAACCGTATGATAAATAGCGCAGCTTTCCATTTCCAGCATGCGCAACACCATAGATACCAATAGCACAAAAAAAAGTGAATAAGGTCATAAATCCAGAGAATTCTCCACCAGAAATATCCCCTATGCAATGTTTATAACCAAAGTATAAGTATAAAGCAAATGATGCACATGAAAATCCGATCCCAATGATGGCGATCATCAGAATTGCTCCAAGGTCATTTCCAGAAAGCATCATAAAACCAACTGCCACTGATGCAAACAAGCAAATAAAAATAATATGAATAAACCATTCAAAAGTCCAAAAAGAAAGAATAGTAAGGCTAATCACGAATAAGCCAAAAGTTAGGATGGCTGCAATAAATGTTAAGATCCCTAATATCCCAAAGAAATGATCTACAGGATTTGCTCTGATATTCATGTCATCCTCCAAATTAGCAATGGCCTTCACAGGGTTGGCATTCCACGGTTGAGCATATTTGGTGGACAAATTTCGAAGGGCTAAGAATTTTTGCACGACAACCTCTCAGATAACGTCAATTGGTATGGTGACTGGTATTACAGCGCAAAGCCGCGCTATCGTCGAAAGAGTTGATATTCCTTCACATTCATATGAATATATTATAGAGTCATAATTGAGTGCCAAGGTTTCAAAAAGGTAACAGTTTTGCGAATTTGTCTGAATGAGTTTTCAATGATCCGTGGTATGATTTTCTGCACACCCCCATATCTGGGAGCTACCCCGGCGATGCCAAGAGAGCCTATTTTTGCTCACAGGAGGATCAAAAAATAATGTCAAAGAAGTCACTGCCAACGCGTAATGAAGTCCTCATGGAGGAAACCTGGAACTTGGAGAGCATTTTCGGGACCCAAGAGCAATGGGGTGAAACCTATCAGAGTGTTCAGACCCAATTACCAGAAATGGCGCAGTACCAGGGCAAATTGAACCAAAGCCCCCAAATGCTTCTGAAGGGATTGGAGACTTACGAGAAGGTATTTATTCCATGCATGCAGGTTTATGTCTATGCCGGTCTGGCCGCCTCAGTGGATGTTGGCGATCAGGAAGCCGTAGCCCGGTTTGGACAAGGGCGAGGTTTGTTGGCCACAGCGCGCACCGCCACAGCTTTTCTAGAACCAGAAATCATGGCGATAAGTTTTGACGTTCTGGATAAATGGATCGAAGAACAACCTCAGCTGGCCATTTACGAGCATTATTTCGACCAGCTCAAAAAACGCCAAGCCCATTTGCGCTCTCCTGAGGTTGAAGAGGTGATTGCCATGGTGGGCGAACCCCTGCCTCCGAGGATGGTCCTGGCAGCTTATTCCTCGCTGACCAACGCTGATCTAAAATTCAAGCCAGCAATCAGCTCAGATGGCGAAGAGCTGGAAGTCGGACAAAGCAGTATTAATTCATTGATCACCCATGAAAATCGAGATGTCCGCCGCACAGCTTGGGAGAACTACGCCAATGCTTACCTGGATTTCAAGAACACCCTAGCCAGCATCCAGACGCAGGTCATTCAACGTGATGTCTTCAACATGCGCGCCCGCAACTACGAATCTTCCTTGCAGGCTTCGTTGCAACCCTTCAACATCCCCGAAGAGGTCTTCCACAACCTGATCGAGGTCTTCAAGAAGAACCTGCCCACCTGGCACCGCTACTGGCGTATCCGTCGCCAGGCTTTAAGCTATGACAAGTTCCATGTGTATGATATCAAAGCGCCCATCATGGAAACCAAACCAGTTGTATCTTATGACCAGGCCGTCGAATGGATCTGCGAGGGCATGGCACCACTGGGAAATGAATATGTCGATACGATACGTGCTGGCTGCACCACCAACCGCTGGGTGGACCGTGCCCTCAATAAAGGTAAACGCCAGGGCGCATTTTCCTGGGGGACCTACGGCACGCAGCCCTTCATTATGATGAGTTATGCTGATGATGTCTTCAGCCTGAGCACATTAGCCCACGAACTCGGGCACTCGATGCACTCCTATTACACGCGTAAAACTCAACCTTTTGTTTACTCTCAATACTCTCTCTTTGTGGCAGAAGTAGCCTCGAATTTCAACCAGGCCATGACGCGCGATTACTTGTTCAGGACACTGGACGACCCGACCTTGCAGTTGGCTCTGGTCGAGGAAGCCATGTCCAATTTCCACAGGTATTTCTTCATCATGCCCACTTTGGCACGTTGGGAGCTAGAGATGCATCAGCGCGTCGAGAAGGGAGAGCCAGTGAGCGCCAAAAGCATGATCGACCTGACCGCCGAGCTCTTCAAAGAGGGCTATGCCGACGAGGTCGAGTTCGATCACGACCGCATTGGCATCACCTGGGCGCAGTTTGGCCACATGTATATGGATTTCTACGTCTATCAATATGCCACGGGGATCTCGGGTGCCAACGCGCTGGCAGAGGGTGTCCTGGCAGGTAAAGAAGGCGCTGCCGAGAGGTACATCGACTTCTTGAAGGCTGGCAACTCAAGGTATCCGCTGGACGCCTTGGTGGCTGCCGGAGTAGACATGACCTCCTCCGAACCCGTCGAGAAGGCCTTCGATGTGTTGGCGAGTTATGTGGACAAGTTCGAAGAATTAGTCAGCTAAAATATTGGACGCGGACGAACGCGGAGAAACGCGGAAAAATAACATTATGATCCGCGTAAATCCGCGTTCATCCGCGTCCTACAGGATGTAACATGAGTGAACAACCCACCAAAAACGAATTACTTGAAGTCATCAACCAGACCTGGGCTGACCTCAATGAAATTATCGATGGTCTGAGCGAAGAGCAGTTGCTGGAACCCCGCGCTATGGACAATGGCTGGAGTTATAAGGATATCATGGCCCACATCACAGCCTGGGAGATGCTGGCGATGGATCGCATAAATTCAGCCCAAACGGGGGAGCCGTTGAGATATGAGGTCATCGAAAGCGACGATTTTGCCAACGACTTCAATGCTGATGTCTACGAGAAGTACAAAGAAAAAGCTTTAGCAGAAATCGTTGATGATTTTCACAAAATCCATGGGGAATTCGTCACTCAGCTCGAGGGGCTAGATGATAGCGTCTTGCATGAGAAACTGCCCTTCGATTGGGCTGGGAACCTGACCTACCAGGTGCTGATCTCCGCCAACACGCACTGGCATTACAATGAGCACATCGAAGCTAGTGAGAAGTGGTTGGCTAAACAATGAAATATCAACCGCCAAGACGCTAAGGACGCCAAGAAAATACTTAAGAATTCTTTGCGCTCTTCGCGTCTTTGCGGTAAATTAATTGATCACTCGCCGTATTCTTCGCAGCGCTTCCACCAATACCGTACGCGGGCAAGCGATGTTGAGGCGCACGAATCCCTCTCCCTCAGGTCCGTATTTGCTGCCCTCTTCGATATAGACTCGGGCTTTATCATAGAACAAACGCTGAAGCTGATCTGCGCTCAAACCCAACTCACGACAATCTACCCAAATCAGGAACAGAGCCTCAGGGGGCACTATGCGTAATGGAGTGAGCTTTGTTTCAAAATACTCTTTCGTGAAATGATAGTTGGCTTCTAGATAAGCCATCATCTGATCCAACCAATCGCCACCTCCCTCGTAGGCGGTTTGCAATACAATCGATCCAATGGTGCTGGCGCCAAAATGCTCGTTGAGTTTCCGTAAAGTCCCTGAAAATTGGGCGCGTAATGCGAAATCAGGGATAAAGGCATTGGATGTTTTGATCCCCGGTGTGTTGAAAGTTTTTGTAGGGCTGTTGGCAAGGATCAGGCGATCATGAAAGTTATCGCCCACCGCGCCAAAGGGGACAAAATCTGCCCAGGGGAAGATCAGGTTGCTGTGAATTTCGTCGGATACGATCCAGATATCGTGCTGCTGACATATCTCACCCAAACGACTTAACTCTGCATGATCCCAAACTCTGCCAACTGGGTTATGCGGGCTGCATAGAATTATCAGGCGAGCACGTGGGTCGCAGGCTTTGGTTTCAAGGTCATCGAAATCCATGTAATAGCGATCATTTTGATAAATCAAGGGGTTGCGAGACAAAATTCGGTGGTTGTTTTCGATGGTCGTGTAAAAAGGCTTGAAAACGGGCGTCTGCACGATGATCTTATCGCCGGGTTCGGTGAAAGTTTGGATGGCAACACTGATCGAGAATAGCACAGAAGGCGTCGTCAGGATCCACTCACGTTCGACTTTCCACCCCTGACGCACCTCCATCCAATTGATAATGGCATCATAATAGGCTTGGTCGGGAAGTGTATATCCAAAGATGCCATGCCGGGCACGTTCTCTTATGGCATCGAGGATCACGGGTGCAGTTTGGAAATCCATATCCGCAATCCACATGGGGAGAAGTTCCCCTTCGGAGAGAGGATCACCCCCAGCCTGCCTTTTGATTAGGACATCACCCTCATAGGCGTAATCCCACTTGATCGAATTGGTATCCATGCGGTTGTGAATCTTATTAAAGTCGACTTTGTCTCTTGCCATTGCAGGCCTCCATTCAATGATTACATTATAGATCATCTATTAACCCTATTGGTTTATGATCATGAATGATTGGTAACTGCTCAACCTTGGAACGGATTTACCCGAAAAAAGGGTATGGGCTGGGGGCTGCGCCCCCAGCCCATACCCTTTTTTCGGGAGTTTCCAAGATTGAACCTTTATTCTTCAAACAAATATTCTATATGGATACCAATCATTGCGACCGTTTTGGTGGGTGTGCAAACCTCTTTCATCCTACCCGACCACGATGAGCTGGAAAAGGCAACCGTATTGTCATTCCGAACCCGGCAGGGTCAGGAATCCCTGGAACCTTTGTTGAGACATTACCAATAAGCCCGCTCATCAATCTTCCATAGGAGCTCGAAATATTTAAGACGAATCGGCTATTGGCTTCATCTATTTGTGATACAATATTAGAACACATGTGCGAATTATCACTAAACTGCCACTATGGATGAAATCCTAAACTATTACCGAACCCATTCTCCTATCACCGAGCCAGGCGAGTACGCATATCTTTATCAAGATCTCCCTGAAGATATTCATGAACTGATCGACATCATCCAGGGACAGCTCCTGCACCGCCTGGCGGCCGAGCAATTTGGCGTCAGCTTGACCCGCGAGAGCCGAGGCGAGCAGCGCTTGCGAACTATGCAACAACGCCTGACCCGCATCGCAGAACTATCTCCTGATCCCTTAATCGTCATACGTGAGCCAAAGGAGCGGCAGGTGGGCATGTGCCGAGATTTCGCGGTTTTCTTGACATCAATATTGCGGCATAAGGCTATCCCCGCGCGCATGCGGGTTGGTTTTGCCGAATATCTACAACCTGACTCACAATTCAAGGGGGACCATTGGATCACAGAATATTGGGACGAAGCTCAATACCGTTGGATTTTGGCCGATGCAGATGTGATGATGGTAGACATGGCGCTTGACGACCAGTTCTATCTGGCTGGCTCAGCCTGGAAATTGGCCCGCGCCGGGACAGTACGCTCTGATCTATTCCGCTACAGCGGCCGCTGGAAGGGATTCCCTTGCATCCGCGGCAACTTACTGCACGATTTTCAGGCGCTCAACAAACTCGAACTAGGCTTGTTCGATTATTGGGATGACCTTCATAGCAAAGCAGAAAGCTCGTTGACACCTGAAGAAAAAGCCCTGCTCGACCGGATTGCCGAGTTGACCGTCACATCAAATGAGAATTTCGACGAAATGCGCACCTTCTTCGACGAAATGCCCCGCACCAAACGCATCTACGCCAAACTGCGACAATTGGGAGTGATCGATGATAAAGAGCTTGCCAACGTAGATGAACTTCTACCATCCGGAATCCAGAAAATTGAAGAATTGGCAAATGATAGAAGTCCAGGAGTTGAACGTTTAACGTTCAACGTTCAACGTTTATCTCATTCCATAGATGACCTTCCGGACGATCACCCTGCCCACACCCAACAAAGCACGATCCCGCCCGGTATTGGCGATATCATCGTGCGCGGCGCCCGGCAGCACAATCTCAAAGGCATCGATGTGCACATCCCACGCAACAAATTGGTCGTCGTCACCGGGGTCAGCGGCAGCGGCAAGTCATCCCTGGCCTTCGACACCATCTACGCAGAGGGGCAGCGGCGCTACGTCGAGAGCTTGTCCTCTTTCGCCCGCCAGTTCATGGACCAGATGGAGAAGCCCCAGGTCGACCAGATCACTGGTCTCAGCCCGTCCATCGCTATCGAACAGAAGACCATCAGCCGCAACCCACGTTCCACGGTGGGCACAGTCACCGAGATCCTCGATTACCTGCGGGTGTTGTACGCTCGCCTGGGCACACCCCACTGCCCGCAGTGTGGACGCGCCGTCCAGCCCCAAAGCGCCCAGCAGATCGCCAATCAACTATCCAGACTGCCAGCTGAGACGCGCTTCCAACTCCTGGCGCCCATCGCCCGCAAACGCAAAGGGGCCTTCATCAATACATTCAAGCGCGCCCTCAAGGATGGCTATACTCGCGCCCGTGTCGATGGCGAGCTTGTTGATCTGAGCGAAGGCATTCCCCAGCTAGATAAGAACAAGAAGCATAATATTGAGTTGATTGTGGATCGACTTATAGTTCCAAATGCCCTCACCCCCAGCCCCTCTGCCAAATCTGGGAGAGGGGCTGGGGGTGAGGGCTGGACCACCCGCCTGATCGACTCCATCGAAACCACCCTGCGGGCCGGGGATGGCATCCTGATCGTCGATCTGGGTGAAGAACAGATCGTCCTGAGCGAGCACAACGCCTGCCCTGATTGTGATATCAGCTTTCCTAAGTTAGAGCCACATCTCTTCAGCTTCAACTCCCCCCTAGGGATGTGCGATGAGTGCAACGGCCTTGGTGTGCAGCTTCAAGTTGATCCTGATCTGATCATCCACAAACCCCATCTCTCGCTCCTTGATGGCGCTTCACGCTGGTATGGGGAAATCCGCAAACAGAAGAGCAAGTGGCGCGCAAGGTATCTAGGAGTAATGGCCGAACACTATGGCGCAGACCTAGAAACCCCCTGGAACGAGCTGCCAGAAGAATTCCGCTATGCTGTCCTATACGGCTCCGGCGAGAAAAAATTCCACTTCGAATACCAATCCGAAGATGGCTCCTGGAGCGGGCAGAGTGTTCGCCCCTTCCAAGGCAATATATTTCACATCAACCGTCTATTCCGCCAGACCAAATCCGAGTACACCCGCCGCCACTACATGTCATTCATGAGTCGACTACCATGCCCGCGCTGCGAAGGCGAACGCCTCAATCCCGAGGCCCGCTTCGTCACCATCGACAGCAAGCGCCTGCCCAAGTTGACTTCCTGGAGCATCGCAGCCCTTCACAATTGGGTTGGCAGCCTGATGCAAACGCTTCCCGATGAGCAGGTCCAGATTGGAAAGGAACTCATCAAAGAGGTCCACGAAAGATTGGGCTTCCTGCGCAACGTCGGCCTGCACTACCTGACCTTGAATCGCTCGGCGCCGACCCTCTCTGGGGGTGAAGGACAGCGCATTCGTCTGGCCAGCCAGATCGGCAGCGGCTTGGTGGGCGTGATGTACATCCTCGACGAGCCTTCCATCGGCCTGCATGCCCGCGATCACCGCTCTCTGCTCGATACGCTCATCCACCTGCGCAATATCGGCAACACAGTCCTGGTCGTAGAGCACGACGAAGCCACCATGCGCGCAGCTGATTGGATCATCGACCTGGGCCCCGGGCATGGGGTGATGGGCGGCGAGGTGGTCGCTGCGGGGAGTCCGGATGATATTATCCTGAACCCGGAGTCAATCACGGGGAAATACCTTTCCGGCGATTTGAGGGTGACTCCCCCCAACGGCAAGGAGCGGCGATCTCCTACAGGGGTGCTGACTCTGCGAGGGGCCGGGCTGCACAACCTGAAGGGGATCGATGTCAATTTCCCCTTGGGGACGCTGATCTGCATCACAGGAGTCAGCGGCTCGGGCAAGAGCAGTCTCATCGCCCAAACGATGCATCCAGCCCTGGCGCGAGCGCTGCACAACGCCCAGATGTCCACACCAGGACCCCATCAGGGCATCGACGGGCTTGAACAACTCGACAAAGTCATCAACATCACTCAAGACCCCATCGGCCGCAACCCGCGCTCCAACCCGGGCACGTACGTGGGTGTACTCAGCGAGATCCGGAAAGTGTTTGCCGAGGTTCCCGACGCCAAAGCGCTGGGGTTCAAACCAGGACGCTTCAGCTTCAATGTCAAAGGTGGGCGCTGCGAAGAGTGCAAGGGATATGGCTCGAAGCGAGTCGAGATGCACTTCCTGGCCGATGTTTGGGTGCGCTGTGCGACTTGCGAGGGGAAACGCTTCAACCGGCAAACTTTGCAGGTCATCTATAAAGGGAAGAATATCGCCGAAGTCTTGGACATGGACATACAGGAAGCGCTGAGCTTCTTCGAGAACCATCCCAAGATCAAGCGCATCCTGGGTACTTTGCATGATGTGGGGTTGGATTACGTCAAACTCGGCCAGAGCGCGCTGACCCTGAGCGGTGGCGAAGCCCAGCGCGTCAAACTGGCCAAGGAGCTGAGCCGGGTTGCCACAGGGCGCACAGTCTACATCCTCGACGAGCCCACGACGGGTCTGCACTTCGCCGACATCCAACGCCTGCTGGATGTGCTGCACCGCCTTGTCGATGCAGGCAACACTGTCATCATCATCGAGCACAACCTGGACGTGATCCGCAGCGCCGATTGGATCATCGACCTGGGGCCCGAAGGTGGCGACAAGGGTGGCCACATTATTGCCGAAGGGACGCCAGAGGAGGTTGCTCAGGTTGATGAAAGCTATACGGGGAGGTTTTTGAAAGAAGTGTTCAGGAAACAGTAGCCAGTATGCTGCTGATGAAGCGTGGTTTTATTAAATGAAATTGCCAGAGATTTTTTGTAGAATTACTCTCATCAAACGCTGGTTTTTTCCCCATTAACTGGCGGCATGGTAGTGATCAATGCCCGTAACACATCATTGACTTTTTGGGATGAGGTGAATACTTTTGACACATCATCATCTAAAACGACAACAACGCGGTTTTTATCCATCCGTCCGGCAAAGCGGTTAGGTTTCGCATCTCGATAATCAAAATGATACTCGGGACGCAGTTCATCAGCGTCTGGATTACTCTGGGAAATTTGCGTTTTCTTCATATTCTTGTCGCTCTATTTTTGTCGCTTTTCTAGCACTGATAATCCGAATCACATCATCTAATCGCTCTGTAAAACTGATTACCAATAATTGACCCAGTATTGAATTCCCAATAATGATTTCACGCTCTTCTTCGACAGAATGATCTTTATCATCAAATATACAAGCTAAGGGATCGTCAAATACTGTACTGGCCTCATCAAAGCTGACGCCATGTTTTGCTCTGTTCGAGTCCGCTTTTCTTCGATCCCACTCAAATTGCATTTTCGACTCCTGACATTCTGAGTTTACCATACTTTAAAGAGAGGAACAAAATGATCGAAATGCCTGAGGCGACAACCATCGCCAAGCAAATGAATATCGAGTTGACGGGGAAGACGATTGCCAGTTTTGGGCGCGGCAACAAGACACATAAATTCCTTTGGCTCAACCGGCCAGATGAATATTACACGGCCATTCTGCCCCGATTAACTGTGTCGTGTGCCAGCAGCTTTGGGCGCTCGATCTACCTTCACCTGGAGGATCACATGCTGTGGTGGAGTGACGCCGGAGGGAAAATCCTCTATCATGCTCCAGGCGAAAAATTGCCCAAAAATTACCACCTGGGCTGGGAGTTCACAGATGGCTCATCCCTGACCTATGCCCTGCAGATGTGGGGGGCGGTCAAACTGCTAGACCAATCTGAGTTTGGCGAAAAACCGAATGACGAGATAGGAACTCAGCCGCTGAGTGAAGAATTTACCTTAGAGCGTTTCAATCAGATGCTGGATGCGTATCCAGAAAAAACATCCAAGGGCATCAAAGGGTTTTTGGTCGCCACTGGTTACGCCATCCCTGATCCTATCCATGGCCTGGGCAACGCCATCGTGCAGGATATCCTCTTCAACGCCCGGCTCAGCCCCAAACGCAAAACGCCGGATATCAGCTCCGAGGAACGGAGCAGGCTGTTCGATGCCATCCAGAGCACAGTTTCTGAGGCTATCAAACTTGGAGGGCGCTATGATGAAGTTGACCTTTACGGAAAAAAGGGACGTTATATACGCTTGATGGACAGCAAAACCAAAGGCACCCCTTGCCCCAACTGTGGGTTAAATATCAGAAAGATTTCTTATCTCGGAGGGGCTTGTTATCTATGTGAGAAATGCCAAATTTAGCCAAATATTCATGGAAATCTGTGCTAGAATATTGCTAAGCATAACTCTATTTTTGCTAAGCAGGAGATGCACATGAGTGGAATACTCTCTGTAAAAGTTAGTAGTAGGAACCAAATTGCTATCCCAAGCGCAGTCAGGAAAAGACTCAATATCAAAGCTGGAGATAATCTCCTCGTAGATATTCAAGATGGGGTCATTTTACTTATTCCAAAGCCTAGCGACTATACATCACATATGAGGGGACTTTATAAAGAGATTTGGGAAAGATCTAGCTCAGAAAAGTATCTCTCGAATGAGCGCAACGCATGGACAGAATAATTGATAGTCTCTCCAGTCATTCAAGAATTGGATTAGACACATCTGTATTCATCTACCACTTCGAGGAACACGGCAATTACATTCCATTTACAACCACAATTCTTGATGGAATCCAAAGTGGAAAATGGAATGGTGTAACATCAGTCATTACACTGATGGAAATCAATGTTCTCCCTTTGCGTTTAGAGCGAAATACAGTGGCACAAACATATGAAACCCTACTTGTAAACTTTCCGAATTTGCAAATTGTCGATGTTAATCGCGATATAGCTCGCAAAGCAGCACAACTCAGGGCATCATACAATCTCAAACCCGCAGATGCACTGCACATTGCTACATCCATAATAGGAGGCGTAACCGCATGGATCAGCAATGATAAAACTCATATGAGGGTATCAGATATTTTTAGCACATTCATCTTTGAAGAATTTGGGAACGATTAACCAACTAAAACTCAAAAAAATCTCCCGAAAAGATGCTCTCTTCGGGAGATTTCGTTCTTTATCTACAAAATTCTACTCTACAAAAGTTACCACAACTGTCATTCCCCAGCGCAAAAGGGGATCGATCTCATCAACTAAGATACGAGCAGTGTAAGTAATATCACCGCGCTTCTCTTCGAAGAAATCGGTGATGGATTCCACGCTGCCGGTCAGTTCTACGTCTGGCAGAGCATCGGGGAGAATGGTGACTGCCTGCCCAACAGCCACATCCACGACTTCGATCTCAGTGAGGTTGTCGGTCTCGACATACCATTGCGAGAAATCTGCCACGGTCACAACAGGTTGACCTGGGGTGACCTGCTCCCCAAGGATCAAGTCAAAGTCGACGACAGTCCCGCCAAAGGTAGCTACTAAATCCAGGTCGTCCAATGCTGATTGAGTAGCCGCGATATTTGCCTGGGCTGCAGCGATGCGAGATTCGGCCGAGGCAATGCGCGCTTCTGCCAGGGCAACATCATCTGGATCAGGCCCCTCGATAAGCTCATCATTATCTTCTTGGGCCTGTTCCAGACGGGCCTGGGCGATATTGTAATCCGCTTCAGCCTGGGAGATCTCGAATTCGTTAGAGACGTCGATCAGCGCATTGTACTTGCGCACAGCAGCGTCATAAGCCTGCTGAGCTTCAGCAAGAAGACTTTGAAAGGTTGCCCTCTCCAAGTTATCAGCAGGCTTATCCTCATAGGGCTCGAAATCTTCCTTGGCATCTTCCAATTCATCTTCAGCCAAGACGACCTGCGACCAGGCCACATCGATATCGGTTTGATCAGCCGGGCTGGTGCGATAACTATAGATACGCTCGGTGTCGCGAACCTCCTGACGAGCATTGGTCAGGGCTTCCTGCGCTGCGGTGGCGGCCGCCGGCCAGTTTTCATAGAGGGTTTGAAGATCCTGCTGGGCAGAAAGCAACTCTAATTCTGCGGCACTCAGCTCTAACTGCGCGTTAGCGAGACTGCTCTCGATTTGCTCACGCTCGCCCAACCGAGCCAACACTTCACCAGATTCAACCAGATCACCTTCATTAAAAAATATTTCAGCAACCTGTCCGCCCGACACAAAGGACAACTCCGCGTACTCATTGGGGACCAGGCGCCCTTCAGCAACGACTGCGAAATCCTGAACTACAGGTACAGCGGTAGGGTCTTCTTCAGGCTCCTGAGTCGTTGGTAATGCAAGCTCACAAGCAGCAAGAGTGAAGCTGAGCATTGCAACCAAGATAATAATTCGATATATATTTTTCATCATTCTTCCTCCATAAAGGATAATTTCAAGCACGCATCTGGAAGTGACAGTCACTTCCAGATGATCATTCATAAGCCAGGCTTTCATTGACACTGATTCGAGTTGCCCGCCGAGCTGGAATCCAGGAAGCCAGGATCGATAGTACGACAACAATGCCTAACCAGATCCAAATCCCATGATAAGCGGGGTAATACTCTGCCGGAAAATCAATCACGTTCCCCAGGGATAGCACAAAGACTGGACCCACACTTAGACCGATAGGAATGGCGGCTACCCAACTGACCAACCCTAACAGCAACCCTTCGCCAACAAAGATGTAGCCTACATCTCGAGAAGAAGCCCCTACCGCTCGCATCACGCCGATCTCACGGCGACGCTCGATGACATTGATGGAGAGTGTGCCGGAGAGGCCCATACTACCCACTATTGCCATCAAGACAGTCATTAGCATGAGCACTTTGGTCAAAGTTCCAAATTGTGCACTTGCCTGGGCGCGATCTTCACTGGCGACTGCCGAATGGTAAACCTCCATTCCTTTTGCCTCGAAGAATTCCCTCAAATCCGATTCGACAGATTGCTGCACAGCCAGGCTTTGTTCTGTTGTCTGGATCATCGCTACTGCCGAATTTCCAACATTGTGTAATACTCTATTGAAAACATCGATATTGGCGAAGGCAGTGTTCTGGTCGCGTCCATTGAGATCGAATACTAGGCCAACCACGGTCCAGGTTGTATCCCCCACGTCTGGGAGATCGATGATGATTTCGTCGCCCACTTCCACCCCCATTTTCCCGGCCAGCTTTTGGTTGAGAAGGATAGCCTGGTTATCTTCGGGGTCAAGTGCCCTGCCAGCGGTAAGTTCAGGGTTGAACATGGGCGAGTCGGAGGGCACGCCACGAACAAAGACCTCGTATTCGCTCCCCGGACCCGAGGCTCCGGGAAGGCGTGTTTCGGCTGTCCGAAAGGTCCACATCTCGGCATTGGCGACATTGGGACGCGATTCGATCAGGGGGACGACTTCGTCGATGCGCTGATACTGCCTGAAGTCGATCTCAACTTCATAACCAAAACCAGCAAAAATCTTATCGATGGTTTGCTCAAAAGAGAATTGCGTGCTGAAAACCATCATAAAGATGGCACCAGAAAAGATCAGCGTTAGCAAAGTTAGCACGACTCGACCGGGCCGTCTGAAGGTATTGCGCAAAGACAGCGCCGCCATGCGAGGCAGCCCGCGCACTCTTGCCATCAGGCGGTCGATCAACCTGCGACCATACTCTCCGCGCCCCAAACCAGTCTGACTGATGGCGCGTGCTGCGGGGATAGCCACTCCCCTCAATATGGGGAACAAACCCGCCAGCAAGGGAACCAACAAACCGACCAAAATTTGCAGCAAGAGCACTTCAGGCAAAATCTCAAAGGGAATCGCCGGAACATTCAACAAGTACAACATCCACTCAGCTAGGGCATTGCCCCCATAAGCCCCAATAGGTACAGCAATAATCAAACTCAGGACGGCATAGATTAGAATGATAATCAAATACAACCCGGAGATCTGGCGGCGCAAGGCACCTACTGCTTTCATAATCCCAATCTGGGGGATCTGTTGGGCGATGAGGGCGTTGATAGTATTGATCACCAACAAAGTGCTCAACCCAAGAGAGCCAACAGCCATCACCGATAGCACCATTCCTACACCATTGATCATCTCTTGAAGATAGTGTTCCTCAGGGTGATATGGGTCTGCAAAACCAACTGATACCCCGATCTTTTGCAACTTGTCATTGATCCGATCTGCAATGATGTGGAAATTTTCTTCGCTGTAATCTGTAATGGTGATACGCAGGTTGTCATAGCCGCGAAAACCGGCGATCCTCTGGAACGTATCAGGGGTAACATAAAATGAAGCGTTATTCCCGAAAGGTAGCGGCCACTCGAAAGGATCTCTGACCACCCCGTGAACTTCCAATGGGCGCGCCCTTTCGTTGATCTCAAAATACACTGTGCCCCCCATCCCCGGCGTGCCAAAGGAGTCGATGTGGGCTGCCTCTACACTGATATTTTTCTCACTGGGCCAATTGCCTTCGAGCAGAGTTTGTTGATCGAATTTGCGGCTCTCGAAACTTGGATAGGTGGTGATATGCCCGTCATGCCATTCGCCATCGAGTGAAGTCTTCCAGCGGATGGTGGCATCCGCAAAGCCCTCGATATCCTCTACACCTGGTACGCGTTTCAAACTTCGGATGGTGTCATCGTTGACCAGGCCGCTCAAATACAAAGCCCCATGAGAGGGGTTACTATCAATATGAGATTGTGCCATTTGGCTGATGACCAACTGATTGCCCGAAACAACCATCCCCACTGCCATCACCCCTACAGCAATGCTCAAGATGACCATTACCGTACGGCCGAAATTGCGCCATAGATCGCGCCAGACTTTACGAAATGCGGTTCTCATGCGCTGCCATTCCCATTGTCGAATAGCTCTCCATCGAGCACATCCACAACTCGGGGGATGCGGCTGGCCAGTTCGACATTGTGCGTGACCATCATGAAGGTTTTGCCCTGTTTGACCAGTTCTTCGAAGAGATAAAAGACCTTGTCAGCGGCTTTGCTATCCAGGTTACCCGTAGGCTCATCTCCCATCACCAATGGAGGGTCATTCGCCAGGGCACGGGCGATGGCGGCGCGCTGTTGCTGCCCACCCGAGAGGGTGTTGGGCAATTTATGGGCCTGATCTGCAAGCCCAACCTGATCGAGCAAATGCAGGGCGCGTTCGGGACGCTGGCGAGGTTTCCAGACACGGCAAAAATCCATTGGTAGCATCACATTCTCGATAATTGTGAGTGTCGGCAGCAATTGGAAAAATTGGAATATCACCCCCACATTTTTCCCCCGCCAGCGGGCCAGTTTGTTTTCATTCAGTTCGTTTAGACGCGCCCCCGTCACGCAGATATCACCTTGGGTAGGCCGGTCGATGCCCGTAATCATGTTCAGCAAGGTAGATTTTCCGCTACCAGAGGGTCCCCGCACACCTACAAATTCCCCCGATGCCACTTGAATACTGACCGATCGCAAGGCGTGGATCGGGCCAGCCGGTCCCTCAAAGGTCTTGTCGACCTTCTTCAAGTCAATAACACACTCTAATTCGTTCATAAGCGTTCCACTTTCGAGTCTCTGGGAATTCCCGTGGCAATGTCCAGATTTAGGGGTATGCGGGGTGCTCCGCACGCCGCATACCCCTAAATCTGGGAGCTACCCCGGCGATTCCTAGAGAGCACCACTTTCTCAGTGAAGTTTATTTCCAAGCACTATCCAATATACGGCTATCAAGCAATTAAGTTTCAAAAAAGTACCCATATGAGCGATTCATCTTTAGATTTATTATTCAATCAATAATTTACTTTACTTGCTCCAAAAATACCTATTCGCTAGCTAACAGCAAGCTAAGAGTTAACCAAAAATATTAAGTAACAACTCAGCCAAACGGGGTGTCCCCCGAAAAAAGGGTGTGCGTTTGGGGTTGTAGCCCCAAACGCACACCCTTTTTTCGGGAAAATCCGTTCGGATGACGTAATTGGCTCTATGGGGATCGCCACTCGATCAATGCCCCTGCTACCCAGGTGGGAGCAGGCTGCTTGTAAAGATCGGCGGCATCGCTGTAAACCAGGTCGATGATCTCACCTTTCAAGGGGCCGCGTAAGAAGCGGAAAACCTGCCCGGCGTCGCGGGCGTCGCTCTTGGCATCGACACAGTGCTGGTTGTAACCCCAGTAATCCCCCGCTTCGAGCAAGTCGATACCCTCTTGGATGCGCTGGCGGGCTAACTCCAATCCACCTTCATGAGGATGAAGCGAATCTTGGGGTGCATCTCCATAGCCTATGCCGTGGTGAAAGGGATCAGCAGTAGAGACAATCACGGCGTCTTTAGCAATATCGACCAGTTCTTCGATGCCAGGCAAGTTTTCGGGTTTGCCGCCAGCCAGGTAGGGATAGCGCTCGATGACTTCAGGTCCTGCGATGCCACGGCGTTGCGTTTCCGCTTTCCAAAAATGCCGCCAACTGGTCAGTACGTGGTCAAAACGCCAGTCCTGGCGACCCACCAGACCTGGCCCTTGGACACCCCAATGCTTGAATTGCGAGGGCTCTTCTCCAGCAGCAACACGCTGGCGGGCCTCTTCCATCTCGTCAGAAAAGGCATGCAGCACACTGATCACTAAAACGCGCTCCGCGCCGCTGTCCAGGCAGGCATGAACCGCAGCGGCAATCTGCTGGCCGCAGTCTGCGACACCGGCATGGGGAAAGACCATCACGCCACCGTCACTCAAGTTCGAAGATAGATCCCATTGGCGGGCTTCTTCCAGTTGACGTAAAGTACCCTGCTCGCCTAGCTCCAGGTGCTCAGTGATATAAAGCCAGTGGATGTCCTGGCGTAACTTTCGAAGATCTAGTTTCATATTGATTTCTCCAGTAAGAAGTTTATTCCGAAATAAGGGGTGCGAGCGGGGCGTCACCCCTTATTTCGGATTAGTTTATACATTCTTAGTCAGCGAATGCAGGTGAGACTGTTCTCCTTCGATTAAGAATGCCATCGACCGAAAAGATCAGCAAGGCAGTCCAAATAATGCAGAAGCCGATCACGCGATCTCGAGAGAAATCTTCCCCGTAGATCACAACCCCAATCAGAAATTGAAACGTGGGTGCAATGTATTGCATGAATCCCAATGTGGACAGATGAACCCGACGGGCAGCCGCGCCAAACCAGAGCAGTGGCAATCCCGTGGCTACGCCTGCTAACACCAGCATAATTGTTACGAAGACAGACGAATGCCCAAATGCGCCTCTCCCCTCAAATTCCAGGAAGAGCAGCCACACCAGAGCAGGAGCAAACACAAACCCAGTCTCAAGCGTAAATCCAGAAATCGAATCCAGGGGGGCGGTTTTTTTAATCAGCCCGTAGAACCCAAAAGTCAATGCTAAGCTAAGGGCAATCCAGGGCGGTGCTCCGTAACGGACCGTCAGGTAAAGCACACCGATGGTCGCCAGGCCAACTGGTATCCATTGCCACAGGCGCAGTTTTTCTCTCAAGAAGACCACGCCCAACAAGACATTCACCAGAGGATTGATGAAATAACCCAGGCTAGATTCGACGATATACCCGCTATTTACCGCCCATATATAGATCAGCCAGTTGCCGCTCATCAAGATCCCCGTGGCGAGATAGACCAGCAGGATCTTTGGATTACGGCGAACAGGCTGGAACCCAGCCCATGCCCGGGTGGCAATCACATACAGGGCTACGAATACAAACGACCAAACCGTGCGATGGCCTACGATCTCCAAGGAGGGCACGCTGGCGATTAATTTCCAAAAGATAGGCAAAAACCCCCATAGAGTGTAACAGCCCAAGCCGTAAAGAATTCCTCTGTTCATACTTTTTCCAATACATCTGCGCGGTTATCAGTGCTCGTCCGCGTCCTGTCGAATGAGAATGTAGGCAACCAAAATCAAGAATAATTCGTATTACAGCGCAAGGTTGACGTTTTCTATAACTTTTCAAGCTTGCTTAGGCCGGTCTGACCGAAGGTCCGCTGTAAGCGCAGACCGTGCCGGCTCGGTCGGGAGACCGGCCTACGGAATGTGTCAATGATTTGAGACAACTTAGCCGAGAATTTACGCTCTAAATT
>CAZUSV010000071.1:0-26419 GCA_964622645.1 uncultured Anaerolineales bacterium | reverse complement strand
CATCCAGCGTGAAGGTGGTGTCTGAGCCAGGGCCAAAGAAGACCTTGCCCAACTCCAGGGGCATACTCATCTCTCCCAGTCGGTTGTGCATGGGGATGCGCGAGGGAGCCTTGTCGATGGCGTCGGTGACCAGGTTTTCGGGGATCTTGATGCGCCCGTCCGACTCCCAGGCGCCGGCTTCCAGCAGCAGCTCGCAGCCCTGGGGATCCTGCATTTTTACACCGATCTGGCTGAGAATTTCCAGGGTGGCGTAGTGCAGTTCGCGCACCTGCTCGTCTGAGATCATCCGTAACATCGGTTTCAAAGTTGGTATGTGGATTTGTTCGGTCATGTGTTATTCTCCAATTTTTTATTAGGAATCCAGGAAACCAGGAACACCAGTTGCTGGAAAAGAAAAATACCTGTTGTCTTGAGTTCTTATAGGAGTCAGAACAATATTGAACAGAAATAGGAAACATTTATCCAAGATACCCAAGCTGCCTGGAAATTTTTTGAGCGGCTTCTGTAAGGGGGAGGATAAATGCTTCGAGCGTATCTGCATCCATGCGGTAGGTTGGCCCAGAGATGCTCAAAGCGGCGATGACTTCTCCGCTGCGGTCCCAGATGGGCGCGGCAATTGCCACCAGGCCCTCTTCGAATTCTTCGTCAGAGATAGCATAACCCTGATCGCAGACTTCGGCTAATGCCGTGCGCAGCCTGACTGGATCAGCGATGGTGTGCTGTGTATAGGCACTAAGGGGTTGAGAAAGAATGGTTTGGCGCTGTTCGGGGCTCATATGAGTCAATAGAACTTTGCCGGTCGATGTGCAGTGCAGCGGCGTCCTGCGCCCCAACTGGCCAGCATAGCGGATGGATTTCGGGCTGCGGATGGTCTCGATGTTGATGCATGTATCTCCATCAAGGATGGAGATGTTGATGGTTTCCTGGGTGATCTCGGCCAGCGCTCGGAGATGCTCCTGGGCGATCTGGCGCAGGTCCTGTCTTTCTAGAACCACCCCGGCCAGATTGACCAGACCCAAGCCCAGGCGATATTTGCCTGTCTCGCTGCTTCTTTCCACGAAACCCTCTTGATGGAGCGTCGAGAGCAGGCGCGAGGCAGTGCTTTTGTGCAGTCCTGTCTCCCTGCTGATCTGCATGACTCCCAGATCATCCTCGGCTGCGGTGAAGCAATGCAGGATCTGGGCCACGCGTTGGACAGTCTGGATAGTAGAAGATGATTTCTTGTTGGACATGCTGTTTTTTTTTAGATAATTGCATATAATGCAACAGTGTTGCGTAATAATAAAGCAATTATAGTGAAGATATTTCTACGCGTCAAGCGTGCAGTTGTTCAAGGCTGTAATTCAGTTTGGGGGTGAGATTTCTGAAATACGTCTTGTTCTTCAATTGGAGTTACTCTGCCAACGCCCCCCAGCCCCCAATTCCTTCGATGTGCTCAGGACAAGTCTGGGGGAGCGAGTTCCCCCAATGTTGGGGGGTTAGGGGGGGCATTACCCCCGAAACTGAAATGCACCCGATGTTCAAAGCAGACCCCTGGGATTTTTCTCCCTTATTTCCCATACTATTTTTCAACATGAAAACCGCCAACGCTAACTCCCACAAAACTGCGATAATCCGCCTGACCGGGACATTACCAAGATCCCTGGGCATTGTGCTGGTCATCGCTTTGATCCTGACCATCGCCGTGCTGGCCTCTGAGGGCGACTACCTGTGGGCCAAACGCCTGGGGGGAACTGGTGGTGATATTGGCACAGGCATTGCCGTGGACGGAAGCGGGAACGTCTACACCACGGGATATTTTGAGGCTACCGCTGACTTCGACCCTGGGGCTGGCACCGCCGAGTTGACCAGCGCGGGGAGTCTTGATATCTTCGTCAGCAAACTGGAAGGAAGTGCTACAGCAGCAGCTGGGGGCGGTGAAGATGAGGGCGGCGAGGGTCGCAACTTTGTAGTGGGTGCTTCAGGCGAAACCTTCAGCTTTAGCCCGCTGCCCCCATCTTACGGCCCGACGGGCTATGTCTGTGGTGAGACGCCGGGCTTCTCGCTCTTCGGTCTAGGCGGGTTGCAGCTGCCGGACACCGGCTTCGCACCAGGGGTGGTGACCGACCTGGCAGCCGTCGAAGAGCAGCCTGCGGGGAAAGAATATTTTGATTTAGCAGATTTCATTGCGAACGGAGCTTGCGGAGTGAAGCAATCTCCCACTTCGCGAGGAGATTGCTTCGTCGCACAGAACGCTCCTCGCAATGACATCTCAGAACGAGGTGATGACAATTTCGTGCTGGAGATTCCCACCCTCGGCCTGGAGCTGCCCATCGTCGGCGTCCCCCTCACCGGGCATGGATGGGATGTTTCCTGGCTCGATGATGCGGCTGGTTATCTCGAAGGTACGGCTTATCCCACCTGGGTAGGCAACACTGCCATCACAGCCCACGTCTGGGACAGGGACAACAACCCCGGCCCCTTTGTGAACCTGTACACCCTGCAGCATGGCGACCAGGTCATCATCCATGCCTGGTGGCTGAGACACATCTACGAAGTGCGCGATCTCATGCAGGTCAGGCCTGATACATTGAAAGCCTTGCCGCACTCGGAGTACGATATGCTGACCCTGATCACTTGCCAAGGGTTCGACGAGTCCAGCGGCGAGTATGGCTGGCGGTTGGCGGTGCAGGCGGTTCTTATGAAGGTTAAAGCGGAATAGGGATCATTAGATAGTTATCAGTTGACAGTTGTCAGTAAACGGAAAAGTCCCGAGCGGTGTGCTGTGCCTCTCGGGACTTCTTATGTGCCCCCATTCACCACGTACCTGGATCGCTGAGGTGCTGATTGAGATGATTACGCTGAGGTAGTTGGTTTTCAGTGTAATCATTCAAATCAGCACCTCAGCGATCCAACGACTGCTTTATGGCCCCCAAAACCCTCTCCGGCGTGGCCGGTATCTGCCGTATGCGAGCCCCAATCGCGCGTGAAACCGCGTTGATCACCGCGGGAGTTGACGCCAACATAGCAGTTTCCCCCAACCCCTTAGCGCCAAAAGGTCCCCGCAGCCCTGGCACTTCGATGAAAATGGTTTCCATCTCCGGCATTTCCAGAACCATGGGGAGGATGTAATTCACAAACCCAGTGGTCAGCTCAGGGATGTATTCTTCGTACAAGGCAGAGCCAATGCCCATCAGGATCGAGCCTTCGACCTGACCTTCAGCGCTCTGCCGGTTAATGACCCTCCCGACATCATGGGCGGCCACGAAGCGCGTCACCTGCACCTGTCCCGTACCCATATCGACAATCACTTCTGCAAGATGTGCCCCGGTTGCAAAATGCGGGGTATAGCTCGGGCGCGTCTCCATAGGAAAGTCGGGCGAGTGGTCAAAGACTCCCAGTACTTTGCGAGATTTGCCCATGCTCTCGATCTCTCGTGCGACTTCAACCAGTGGGGCTGTTTTGGTTGGCGAAAGTCTGCTCTCGACTTGATGATCCTTGAGAATAAGCTCGCTCGGGTCACAATCCACCATTTCAGCTGCGCAGGCGATGATCTCTGTCTTGAGATTGCCCGCTGCTTGACAAACTGCATTGCCGACCCAATAGGTAGCGCGTGAGGCCCCCTGCACGCCGCTGTCGGGGGTCAGGGCTGTGTCGGCGTTGACCATTTGGATCTGATCTAGGGATACTCCCAGCATTTCCGCACCCAATTGAGCCATGGTCGTGTTGGTACCCTGCCCGTAATCTGGGGCAGAGCAGTAGAGGACGAAGTGACCCTTTCGTGAGAGTTCAGCGTGGGCCTCGACTCTCAGGGAACCAGATTTACCGAAGCGGTACCACATCCCAGCCACGCCGACTCCCATGCGATAGGGCGATTTTCTAGGATTGGCATTGTAACTGGCTGCTTCCTCCTGAAACTCTCGCAGGCGTGGTCCCAGGGCCTCGAGCACTTCTCTGTATCCCAGCGACTCTGCAATAGGATAGCCTAAAAATGTATTCGACGTCTGATCGATCATGTTCCTGAGCCGGAATTCCAGGGGGTCTTCACCAAGTTCCTGGATCAATTCATCCAGTGAGCACTCCAGCGCGAAGGTTGATTGAGGTGTGCCAAATCCCCGGAACTGGCCGCATTTAGGCGCGTTGGTGTAGATGCTGCGGGCACGGATGTCGACGGCACTCCACTGATACGCCCCCCCGCTCCCCACCACAGCATACTCGGGGATGTAATACCCATCGGCGTCATAAGCACCGGTATTCTGATCGATGCGGACCTGAATGCTGGTTAAGTGCCCCTCACTCGTCCCGCCAATTTTGTATTTGAGATGGTAGGGATGCCGTTTCGGGGAGGCATCAAAGGACTCACCGCGATCATAAACTAGCTGAACTGGTCTGCCGGAAATATATACGGCCAGGGCAGCAGCCAGATTGGGCCAGGGGTCTTGTCTGCCGCCAAAAGAGCCACCCATGGGCGGCGCGATAAAGCGCACCTGATCTAGTTCAATATCCAGCATTTCAGCGATCCATTCCTGCTGCCAGTGGGGTTCGTGAGTGCTGCCTACAACAGTGAGGCGCTCCTCTTCGTCAAGATACCCCAGGGCTGATTCTCGCTCCAAGGCGCTGTGCTCTTGGAATGAGGTTTGGTAGGTAGCTGCGATGATTACATCGGAACCTTCGAAAGCCAGCTCCAACTCTCCGTGGGCGACTTCGTGGGTATTGAGGGTATTGCCCCCATCATAGATATCAACCTGCCCATCAATTTCGAAGGAGTGCGATAAGAGTTCGTATTTGGCATCGATAGCCTGCACGCACGCCAGGGCTCCCTTGGGTGTTCTGGCGATCACCAAAGCCACCGGTGCGCCCTTCATTTTGACGGTTTCACCAATGGGTGTCAGCAGAGGTTCGTCACGGCTGTAGCTGGGAAAGCCATTGACCCCGGGGATGTCGTCAGCAGTGATGATGTGGATCAGGCCAGGAAGTTCTAAAGCGTTTTCAGAGCCAATAGATAGCAAGCGCGCATGATGATGGGGACTGCGCAGAACCCGGGCATATACCATGCCAGGCATATCGATATCTTCGACATACCTGGCACCTCCGGTTACTTTGTCATGAGCGTCGATGCGACGGGTATCCCCGCCGATGATCTGATGATCGATTTTTCCTTTATCCATTGATGTTTTTTGGGAAGGAACTAATTCACCGCCAAGACGCGAAGTTCGCCAAGATTTATTTGAAACAAGATCTACCGCGCTTCGCGTCCAGTAATCATTATTCTTAACTCATTCTTCGCGTTCTTTGCGTCTTGGTGGTTTTTTTAGTGCAATCCTAATATTACAGCGCAAGGTTGACGTTTTCTATCACTCTTCAAGCTCGCTTAGGCCGGTCGGCCGAAGGCCCGCCGTTGGCGCGACCGAGCCGGCACGGTCGGGAGACCGGCCTAAGCTTATTATTCTATGACTTTGCGCTGTAATACTAAATAGTGACAATTTTTTTTTTACTTTGCTTGTATTAGGATTTCTTGGATCTGGCGCTTCTTTTCGGGATCTAAGGGTTTGGGGTGGTACTCGGCGAGGATCTCCTTGACCCTGGAGGTCAGGCGCTGGCCCAGGGTGGTGGCACCCTCCTCGAGCCAGGTCGGGCGGATGCTCCGGTCCAGCAAGCTGGGGTACCAGAAATCCTTGAAGCGCTGCATGGTCTGGTTGGTATTCAAGAAATGGCCACCGGGTCCAACTTCGTGGATCTCGTCCAGCATCAGGGTATCGTCGTTGATCTCGATGCCCTTCATCAGGTTATCTGTCTGGGCAATCAACTCATCGGTCAAGACGATCATCTCAAAACTACAGGTCAGGCCGCTCTCCATATAGCCGACATCATGGATCAGGTTTGCGCCGCTGAATTTTGCCATCATCACAGATAATAAAGATTCCAAGGCGGCTTGTTCATCCATCACTTTGGCATCGGTGCAGCCGGCGTATCCCCAGGTCGGAATGCCATAATAACGGCCTAGCTGGGCAATGGCCGATTTGGTGAGTTGGAACTCTGGCGAAGCGTAGCAGATCTGGGCGGCTTTCATATCCATGTGGTGCAGGCCAGCGCCAAAGATATAAGGCGCGCCCGGCTTGGTCAACTGATGCACCACCAGACTGCTGAAGATCTCAGCCAGCGACATGGCCAACCCGCTGGCCATGGTGATCGGTCCAGTGCCGCCCATCAGTGGGGCCGGGGAGTGCACGATGGGCAGTTCATTCTCCGCCATCAGCATCAATTTGTCCACAGCGGTATCGGATTGCTGCAGGGGCGAACTGGGTTCGGAATAGAGCAGGATGCTCTGGCGCTCGCGCAGGGCCTCGTGACCGCCAGCCACAGCCGCCGCCATATCGATGGCCCGCTGGCAGCTCTCCAGGTCGTTGGTGACAAAGACCAGCGGCTTGGTGGTGTGCTCCAGCATCAAGGCCAGCTGGGTGTCGTAAGCCAGTTCTGTGTCTACATCGGTGGGGATGCCGATGGACATCACGAAATGGATATTGGGCAGGGCATCACAGAGATGGTAGCCATTGATGATGTCCTGGGTGACAAATTTACGGTGTTCGCCAGTTTCATGATCTAGTAGATTGATGCAGTCAGACCCCGTGCCGAAATTGACGGTGCGATCTTCGAGGAAAACGGCCGGTTCCCCATCCCGATCGCACATGATCACCCGGCTGGGTGCAGAGGCGATAGCATCTTCCACCATGCGGGCCGGGAACTTGACCAGGTTGCCATCGCCGACGAAGGCCCCAGCAGCCTTGAGCAGTTCCACGGCACCCTGATGGAAGAATCTGATCCCCGTGCGCCTGAGTACTTCCAGGGCTGCCAGATGCAGATCGCGAATCTGGCTCTCGGACAGGATAGAAAATTGTGGAGATTGGAAAGCGATTGAATTGACGTTTCTCATGGCGGACTCCCTTCGAAGATGTTGTAAAATACTTCAGTTATTGTAACTGATATCAATAAGGTTTGATTTGTAAATTTGACGGGTCTCTAGAAATTCCCGTGGTAATGTCCAGATTTTGGGGGTATGCGGCGTGCGGAGCACGCCGCATACCCCCAAAATCTGGGAGCTACCCGGGCGATTCCTTTAGCTTCTAGACTGCAGATTTGGAGGAGAAAATGGACGAAAACTTATTCTTCATGCGTGATCCCTGGGTTTACGACCCGGAGGCGGAACAAACTCATCGTTCGGACAAGGATTTGGGATTCGATACGCGTGCCTTGCACGCTGGCTTTCATCCCTTACAAGATATGGAGGAATTTCGCGCCTTCGTGCCGCCGATCGTGCCCTCGATGACCTATCCCTACAAACAATTCGACGAGATCCCTTATCCGGTCTATGGTCGTACGAAAACGCCTACTGCGGCACTGTTGGAGGAACGCTTAGCATCCTTGGAAGGCGGTGAAGCCTGCCTGACGGCTGCATCGGGATCGCAAGCCTTGTTCAACCTGATATTCAACACGGCGCGCCCCGGAGATAATGTCGTCACTTCTTTGAACACCTTTGGCGAGGGATACAAGCAGGCTGCAACGATATTCCCAGAACGCTGCAATGTGGAATTCCGCTTTGTAGAGAATCCCGCTGATCCTGGATCTTGGGATCAAGAGATCGATGAGAAAACCAAACTGGTCTGGGTAGAGACGCCCAGCAACCCGACGCTCTTCGTCACCGATATCGCTGCTGTGGCTGATGTTGCTCACGCCCGAGGTGTGCCGTTGATGGTCGATAACACTACCGCCACTGCCGCGCTGCAAAAACCCATGCAGCTGGGGGCGGATATCATCTTACTCTCGATCACCAAATTCCTTTCGGGTAATGCCACGGTTTTAGGCGGCGCCATCGTTGGCCCTGAGGAACTAATCGAAGATGTACGCTGGAATACCACCGAGTTTGTTGGGGCGATCATGCAGCCATTCGACTCATGGTTGACGCTGCAGTATCTGGAAACGCTCTCCATGCGTATGGATCGCCACAGCCTCAACTCGCAGAAGGTCGCTGAGTATCTCATTGACCACCCTAAAGTCCAGCGCGTTGACCACACCGGTCTGCCCAGTCATCCCCAATATGAACTGGCTCAAAAGCAGATGTCAGGTCCCGGGGGCTTGATGTCCTTTGTCGTCAAAGGGGGTATACCTGCCGCAGCCAAGGTCATGGACAGTTTTAAGCTGATCTGCCATGCGGTCACCTTTGGTACCAGCCGCAGTATTTGCATGCACCCCGCTACCATCACCCACGAGCATATGACCCCTGAAGAGCGAGCGGCTGTCGGCGTTGACGATGGTCTTATCCGCTTGTCGATTGGATTGGAGAATGTCGATGACCTGATTGCTGATTTGAGCCACGCTTTAGATAAGGTGTAGTTAAATCCTAATGTTCCATCATCGCTTTCAAGCGAGTTTCTAACAAGCCAAAGCCCGTCTGACGGAATTCCAGCGGAAGGTCCAGGGAGTCAGCGATATCCTGGGCTTTTTTCTTATATTCTGGGTCGTCACTTTGAGCCAGATAAACAATGCGTTTGTAATTGCGAAAATAAGTTTCTCGAAGCTCGGGAAAGCGATCTAGCCCCATGCTCTTGATGATCAACCCTCGAAAGGTTCGCACCATGAAATCGGTAAGGATGTATGTCCCAGGTTCTTCCGTGATAAGTTCATCAAACAATTCCCCTCCATACATCTCATAACAATGCGGTCCAGCGACGCGCTCGATGTCTACATATTGATTCAACATTTCGTCCAAAGCCCCCATGGAGCCGCAATCTCCATAAACGACAATCAGGCGTTCGTACTGCTCACGTAATGCCAGGATGCGCTGCTCCACATGGGGAGCGATGCGCTCTGGGAAAACATGATCGATAGCTGGGACACCGATGATATCAGCATCCCAGGCATGCTTCTTGACGATATCCGTCACTTCACGGCCTAACGCGCCGCAGATGATCAGTCCTGTAGTCATAGTAAATGTCCAAAAATAAGGGTATTGGGATGCTCCGCACCCCAATACCCTTATTTTTGGACTATTCTCATCCTCGTTTTCGACTGCGACGGCGCTCTCGCGTCGGTCTACCTTTAACAGGATTGGCTGCAATCCAGGCAGCGCAGTTCTCATCGTTACCCATCAAGGCATCAGCGGCCAGGATAGCCTGTGTGATCTCTGCTTCCAAAGGATTGGTGATCGCAGCGGTCATCCCGGCGGCGATCAGCATGGGAACGAAGGTCATATTAATGCCCTTGCGGTTGGGCAAACCGAAGGACACATTCGAAGCGCCACAGACGGTATTGCAGCCTAATTCCTCTGTCACGCGTTGGATGATGCGCAAGACGGCTCGACCTGCATCCCCTTTGGCACCAATGGGCATCACCAGCGGATCGATGATCACATCCTCTTTGGGGATGCCGTGATCCATAGCTCTTTCGACGATCATTTTGGCGACGGCAAAGCGCTCGTCAGGATCATCGGAGATGCCTGACTCGTCGTTGGTGATGGCGATCACGGCGGCAGCATGTTTCTTGACCAGGGGCAGCACCGACTCCAAACGTTCATCCTCCCCAGTCACCGAGTTGACCAGGGCTTTGCCCTGATAAGCTTCCAGGCCGCACCGCAGCGCTTCGACGATGGACGAGTCGATGCACAAGGGTACATCAGTGATGGACTGTACCAGTCTGACAACCTGCGCGAGGACGGCAGGTTCATCGATCATGGGGATCCCAGCGTTAACGTCCAGGATATGCGCGCCAGCCTCAACTTGGGCCAGAGCGTCCCTCTCGACACGCTCATAATTCCCCGCCGCCATCTCCGCAGCCAGCATCTTACGTCCGGTGGGGTTGATGCGCTCCCCAATGACCGTAAAAGGCTGATCCGGCCCAATGATTACTGTTTTCGTTTTTGAACTAAGCGTAGTTTGCATATAATCTTCTTACCCACAAAGGGCCACGAAGTTGCACGAAAATTTTAGTGATCCTTCGTGAACTTCGTGGTTTATTGTGGATCTAGTGTCCAAGCGCATCTGCCATGGCTTTGATGTGCTCGGGAGAGCTACCGCAGCATCCGCCGATCATGGATATGCCAATCTGGCGTACATTGAGGGCGTATTGCGCCATCACTTCGGGTGTGCCCGTGTAGACGATGTCCCCTCCAGGCGCGACTTCAGGGATGCCGGCATTGGCTTTGGCGACCAAGATGGCTTCAGGGTTGGCCTCTCGCATGGCTTTCACAGCTACCTCGAGCTCATCGGAGCCGGTGCCGCAGTTGGCGCCTACTGCCAGAACGCCTACCTCCATCAGGCTTTCGACGGCTTTGGCCGGGCTGACGCCCATCATGGTATGTCCATGGGTATCGAAAGACATCGTCGCTGCGATAGGTAGATCGCTGACCGACTTGGCCGCCTCGATGGCAGCTTTGACCTCGTTGAGGTCGCTCATGGTTTCGATCCAGAACAGATCAACGCCACCGTCTGCTAATCCCTGGGCTTGCTCTGCGAATGCAGCTACAGCTTCCTCGAATGTCAGCAGGCCCATGGGCTCGAATAAGGAACCTGTAGGCCCCATGGAACCAGCCACAACGACTTCATTGTGGGCGGCATCCGCTTCGGCGCGGGCGCATTCTGCAGCTGCTTTATTCAATTCCACAACGCGATCTTGCAGGTTGTGTAATTCCAGTCGAAAGCGCGTGCCACCAAAAGAGTTGGTCAGAATCACTTGCGACCCGGCTTCGATGTAGGCGCGGTGAACCGCACGCACGCGGTCAGGATGGCTGACATTCCACTCTTCGGGCGGATCGCCTTGCATCAACCCCGCATCCATCAGCATCGTCCCCATAGCGCCATCGAGCAGGATGGGTTTTCCGGATTTGAGTAGCTCTGTTATTGGATTCATGTGTTTTTCTCCAAAAGCGGTATTCCCAGAAAAAGGGTGTGCGGGGGGGCGCCCCCCGCACACCCTTTTTCTGGGTCATTTTGTCTTTGCCTGTTTGATTTCCATGAACTTCTTCGCCGTCTCGACACCCACAGCGGCGTCTTTGCAGTAGGCATCTGCGCCGATATCTTCGGCGAAGGCCTCGTTCAACGGTGCGCCGCCAACCAGCACGATGACATCGTCGCGCAGGCCCTGTCCCTTCAATCCATCGATGACAACGCGCATGTAGGTCATTGTGGTGGTCAACATGGCACTCAAGCCTAAAAGATCCGCGTTATGCTCCTGGATGGCTTCGATGAAGGTTTCTACTGGATTATTGATCCCCAGGTTGATGACTTCGAACCCGGCGCCTTCCATCATCATCGTGACCAAATTCTGGCCGATATCGTGGATATCTCCCTTGACGGTACCGATCACCATGGTACCCATTTTGGGCGCGTCTGTTTGGGCCAGTAATGGTTTTAGCAAGGCCATACCAGCCTTCATGGCTTTGGCGGCCATTAATACTTCGGGGACGAACAGGATGCCGTCGCGGAAATCCACGCCGACAACGTCCATGCCAGCCACCAGGCCTTTGGTCATGATCTCTAATGGTGCTATATCGCGTGCTAGCAACTCTTCGACTTCTTCGACAACTTCAGCCTCTAAACCGTCATAGAGATCTTCCTGCATCAGTTCCAGGATTTCCTCGACGGGCATTTCTTTCAAGTTGATTTCATCATTCATGGTTGGTCCTTGTACTATTTGATAGAGAATAATAACATTCTTTGACGATTGGCGATTGACGACGGTCAGCGATCAGCGATCTGACGTCTCCTTCTGCGGCGCCCGTGTCTCTCAGGTCCTTCCGCTTTCACCTGCGGTAATATTTCTTCTAAATGCGGGAAGGCATCGCTCTTGTGAGGCAGATGCAGCGCTTTGACAAATTCTTCCTGGAAGTCTTCGTCGACAGCCGTCTCGATATAGCGCACCATATGCGATATTTCGCTCGCTTCCAGGCGTTTGCGATGGTTCAGTAAGGCTATGCGAGCACCGTCTCCGGCTGCGTTGCCCACTGCGTAAACCTCTGCCAGAGCGCAATCAGGGATCAACCCCAATACCATAGCGTGTTTGGGGTCAATATAACTGCCAAAAGCGCCTGCCAGGATGATCTTATCTACGCTTTGGATCCCAGACTGCACCATCAAGATTTTCGCCCCCGCATATAGCGCTGCCTTGGCTAACTGGATGTTGCGGACATCATTCTGGGTGATCAGGATCGGTTTACCAGTCGAGGATTGATCCGCCGTGGCCAGGATATAAGCCCCTTTGCGCCTGTCCTGGTCCCATTGCATGGAGGCACAATCCACCTCAGGGTTGAATCTGCCCCCCGGGATCAGCAGCCCTGCCAAATAAAGCTCAGCAACCACCTCAATGATGCCAGAACCACAAATCCCGGCAGCCAACTGTTCGGGCTGCTGATCTGCAGGTACAGAGTCTCCCATCAGCCACTCATCCGACCAGCGCTCATTCCCAATGACCCGAAAGCGGGCTTGCTTGGTATCGGGGTCGATGCGCACGCGCTCGATAGCCCCTGGAGCAGCGCGCATCCCTGAAGAGATCTGCCCGCCTTCGAAAGCCGGGCCGGTGGGGCTGGAAGCACTGAAAATCCAATTTGGGCTGCTGAGTACGATCTCGGCGTTGGTGCCCACATCTACGGTAAGGATAATGCCATCTTGCTGATGGGGTAGTTCGGCCAGCAGCACAGCCACATTGTCGGCGCCTACGTGACCCGCTTCAGCAGGCAAAATATGCGCATTTGCCCCTGGGTTCAGCCTGATGCCCAGTTCTCGCGCTTTGACATCCATGGCCTCGCGGTTGGCCAGGGCGAAGGGCGCCTCACCAATTTCCTTAGGACTGATATTCAACAGAACATGAACCATGGTGGTATTGCCCACCAGGACAATTTCGTAAATTTCCCTGCGGGCAATCCTGGCTGAGCGCGCTGCCCGGTTGGCCAGTTGGTTAATGGCATCGATGATGGCTGTGTTCATTTTCTCCAACCCATCAGATCGCTCGGTCGTATAGGAGATGCGGCTCATCAGGTCTTCTCCATAAGAAACCTGGGGATTCATCATAGATTCTGTGGCCAGCAACTCCCCCGTACGCAAATCGCAAAGATAGCTGGCGACCGTCGTGCTGCCTACATCGACAGCCAGACCATAGGCGCCCTCCCGGTAGCCTGGCTGCACATCGATCACCTGCCTGTCATTCCAAAGGGTAACGGAAACTTTCCAGTCTCCGCTACGTAATGTTGGCTGTAGATCTCGTAGGGCATGGATATCGATTGATAAATCTTCCAACTCCCATTGTTCTGAGAGCGCGTCTTGCAGACGGCCCCAGTCGCCGCGGTGAAATCCCAATTGAGCCTGGTCGACCTCGACATAAACCTGTCGGATCGCCGGGGCAATCTCAATTGTACGTTCAGTAGCTGTCTTGCGGATGAGCTGTTTTTGGGCGCGGCTCTCCTCGGGAATGGTGACCAGCACATCTCCCAGTATTCTCGACGCGCAAGACATCCTGCGGTCGCGGATGCCTTCCTCTTCGAGATAGGCGATCTCTTCCTCCAGAGGCGGTGAGATATGACTTTCGGATGAAACAATGCCATGTTTGGTGAACTCGCCCTCCTCGATCTGAACCAGGCATTTACTGCATTTCTGGCGACCTCCGCAAACACTCTCGATTTCCACACCTAAATCCATGGCAGCCTCCAAGATGGTTTTGCCATGGTCAACATGCCCCCGGCGACCGGAGGGCATCAAGATCAGGGTGTGGGTTGAGCTCATTTTTTCCTTTTGCCTAAATTTTCAGCAGTAAGGCGCCAATCAATGCGTTGGAATTGTGCTTCCAATTCCGCGACGACTGCATCGGCGACCTCTTGTGCGCTGCCAGGGCGTTCGCTTTCCTCTCCCCATTGAAAACCATCTGTGTATTCATCGGAACCGAAAAGTCCCAGCGCCATTGCTGCAGCGTCTATCGTCTCATGAAAGCGCGGCGAAAGCTGTTTGCTAACGCGCCCATTTTCATCCGCAACGCGCACCTGACATGGAATTCCGTGCCAACTGAGAATCTTGTATTTTGCCATAGTCCGCTATTTTACTACGTATTGTATATCTACTTTCCCGTGTTCATTCGTGTCCCAATTTATGCTTTTAGCTTTTCCATCGCTGGGTCATACAGTGGATCCTCGTCCACGACGGCCTGGAAGCGCTGGCCGAAGAACTCGATTTCGACCTGGGTCCCTTTTTCGGCGTATTCCAGCGGTAAATAGCCGTAGGCGATCTGCTGCCCCACGCTGTAGCCGTAATTCGTGCTGGTGACATAACCCAAAGCTTTGTCACCATCTAAGATGGGTTCTTTGCCAAGGATGGTGCTGTTCTCAAGGGTAAGGCAGCACAGTTTGCGCGTGGTGCCTGCTTCCTTGATTTTCAGCAATGCCTGGCGGCCCTTGAAGTCACCTTGATCCAGGCGCACGGCCCAATCGAGGCCGGCTTCATAAGGGTTGTGCTCCACAGTGATATCACTATCCAAAGCACGGTAGCCTTTCTCGAGGCGCAGCGAGTCAAAGGCCCCCATCCCTGCGGGGATGATGCCATGCGTCTGTCCGGCCTCCCAGAGCACATCCCAGAGACGTCCGCCATATTCTGCCGGGGTGTAGATCTCCCAACCCAGCTCGCCGACGTAAGAGATACGCACCGCCAGCGCGGGGACGGTCTCGATGGTGATGCGCTGCGCCGTGAAGTAGGGGAAGGCTTCGTTGGAGACATCCTCTTCGCACACACTCTCCAGAACTGCGCGCGCCTTTGGCCCCCATAGGCCCACAGCGGTATATTTGGAGGATATGTCTTCTACATAGACATCGTCTCGGGACGCGTGGCGTTGTATCCAGGCCAGATCGCTCATCCCGCTGCCAGCGCCAGTCAGAATCCAGAAGCGGTCTTCGGCCAGGCGTGTGATGGTCAGGTCGGTCTTGATACCGCCGAAATCGGTCAGCATGGATGTGTAGACCACCTTCCCGATCTCTCGGGCAACTCTGTTGGCCGAGAGATATTCGAGGTACTCCGCCGCGCCCGATCCACTCACTTCGATCTTTACGAAAGCACTCAACTCGAACAACCCTACATTTTGGCGCGTCGCCAGGTGTTCGGCTCCCTGCAGTGGTGACCAATAGCGCGCTTCCCAGCCGTGACGTGCCGGGATCTGATCAGCGTATTGGGGCAGCAAACGGGCGTTGCTCTCATACCACTGTGGGCGTTCCCAGCCCATGCTCTCGAAGAAGTGCCCGCCGAGTTTTTCCAGGGCGGAGTGATAGGGCGAAAGGCGCACGTTGCGCGTGTGTTCCATCTGCTGCATAGGGTGGATGATGTCGTAGACCTCGCGATATTGTTGGGCAGCAGTGCGCACGGTGTAATAGTTGCTGGTAGCGTGCTCATGGAAGCGGTTGATATTGGCTTCGTGTACGTCGCAGGTAGGGTGAACCTCGGTCATCCACTCGGCAATCGCCTTGCCCACACCGCCGGAATGCGTCACCCATACCCCGATGGCCGTCCAGAAATTATCCCATCCTTTGGCAGGCCCCATGATGGGGTAGCCGTCGATAGTGAAGGCGAACATGCCGTTGAAACGAGTGATATACTCTTTGCCCCGCAAAGCCGGCAGCAGATCGTCGGTGGCAGTGCGGGCGATCTTGAAATCAGCAGGTGTGAAGGGGCGCATGGCGTCCTTACCGACGTCATAAGGATTCACCAGCAAGGGTTCATGTTTATAGGAACCGACCCCGTAGGCGTCCAGGTGCTGGCGGTAGTACATCGAGAAATCCTGGTTGCGCAGAATTGGGTGCACAATTTCGCGTTCCTCTCCGGCCAGCGCATCCAGTGGCTCGGAGATCAAGTACTGGTGCTCGACGGCCATCAGCGGAAGCTTGACGTCAAGCTGGTCGCTCAACACCGGCCCCCAGATATTGGTGGCCAGCAGCACGTATTCGGCTTTGATAGTGCCCTTGTCAGTGACCACTGCGGTCACGCGCCTGCCCGATGTCTCGAAGCCGGTCACGGTGGTGCCCCCGTAATACTCGGCCGTGCCCTGCGATTTGGTGAACTCGGCCATGGCCTCCACGGCGTTGACAGCGTTGGCGTCGCCATCCGATGGAATGTAATAACCGCCCTCGATCACGCGCCGGTCGAGGATGGGGATGTGCTTTTGCACCTCACTTGGTGAGATCAAATGTGATTCCAGCCCGTAGCTGGTGGCCCAACCGTGCCGCCGCTTCAGGTCTTCTCTGCGGTCTTTCGTATAGGCAACTTCGATGCCGCCTACTGGATAAAATGTTGGTCGCTCTTCCGTGTGCAGACTGTTAAGCAGCTCGACGGTATATTGGGCAAACTCACACATCATCTTTGAGCCGTTGGTCTGGAAAACCAATCCTGGCGCATGGGAGGTCGAGCCGCCGGTTTCGAAGAGCGGTCCCTTGTCGATGACCACTATGTCACCCCATCCATACTTTGTCAGGTGATAGGCCGCGCTGGCGCCCACGATCTCTGCTCCGATGATGACTACGTTTGCTTCCTTTGGCATGTTTCCTCCGTTTGTATTTCACCGCGGAGACGCAGAGAGCGCGGAGTTTTTTATGTTTTTCTCAGCGTTCTCCGCGTCTCTGCGGTTTGTTCTTTTACCAGAATGGCTTGACGTCTTCTCGCTCCCAATAGCGGGGATTGGTGCTGTCGTCGTAGTACTCTTCTTGGTATCGTCTTGAAGGTAGGTTATCACGTTGGATACGCCTCGAGGAGAGGAGATCTCTGGGCCTGGCGACACGCGCTCCAGGCCTGATTCTGCCCCTGGGGCGGGAGATAGGGCGTCTGGATTGGGTCCGTACCCTGTTCCCCGCGCTCACCCTCATCCCCGGTAGATCCTTATATAAATTGCTGACCTGCCCGGTCAGGCGCGCCAGGTTGAAGAGCGTGATGTTGTGGCGCGATTCCTGCCGCTCAGCCAGATCAGCCATCACTTCGCCGATCACGCTGGCGAATTTGTAGCCGTGGCCCGTGAAGCCGGCTGCGAAACTGACTTGCGGATATTCGGGGTGCAGGTCGATGATGAAGTGCTTGTCGGGCGAGTTGGTGAACATGCAGGCCGTCAGGCGCATCGTCGGTCCGGTGCCCTCAGGGAAGTAGCGCGCCGCGAATTCACGCAGGATCTCTTCATCAAGCGGACTGGGTTGGCGGTCGTACTCATGGGGTTCGACAATTTCTTCGAAGTGGTGATATTTGCCGAATTTAAAGCCCGGGACAGTATGGACAGGGAAGCCATAATAGCGGCCTTCGGGGACGAGTACGTTGAAGACCGGAAATGTTTCGGGGCGGAAATATTCAGGGCGCTCTGGTTGCAGCCAGGCTAGCACCTGCCGTTCGGGAACCGCGTAGCCACGCAAGATAGGGAGCAAATGCGCGTTCCAAGCCCCTCCAGTAATGACCAGCGAGTCGGCCTCGTATTCGGCGCGGTCAGTGATCACGCGCACGCCCTCACCGTTGGTAATGGGCTGCCATTCGAGTACCTGCTCACGTCCGTGGATTTCAGCGCCCAAGCTGTGTGCAGCCTGCACATAGGCCACGCTGGCTGGTTCTGGAAGCACGAAGCCGCCGTCAGGCTGAAAGACACCCAGCAGGTCGTGCGGAAAATTGTAGCCAGGGAAGCGGAAGTTGATCTCCTGTCCGGTAAGCACTTCGTGCTCCAGATTGTGTTCCACGCAGGACTGCAGTGAGCCCTTGAAGACCCAGCTATCAGCAGGCCCAGCGTCAATTGAGCCCGTCTTGATCAATAGTTGCTGGCCGCTTCGTTCTTCGATCTCTTCCCAGAGCTGATAGGCGCGCTGCAGCAGCATCACGTAGGAGGGGTGTTCGTAATAAGCCAGCCGGATGATGCGCGTATAGCCGTGGGAGGAGCCCATATCGTTAGGGATGTCGAATTGGTCGATGCCCAGGACGCGTTTACCACGCTTGGCCAGGTCGTAGCATACCGCGCTGCCCATCCCGCCCACGCCAATTACGATGGTGTTGAAACGTTTGGAATATCCGATCATAAAATACTCTCCGATCGATGAAATAGCCAATAACCAATACCGAATATCTGTCGTTAAGAAATCTGGAATTGGATATTAGGTATTGGATTCAACTTTCCTTGGGCCGCGGGCGCGCATGCGGATGCCCTGCGGGTCGAAGAAGGGTGTCTCCACCACTTGTGCCAGGGTAGGACGGCCATCCACTTCCACTAATAAGCGCGCCCCAGGGTAGGTGTGCGTGACATGCACGTAGCCCAGTGCCAACGTTTTTTCTACGCTGTACCCCACTGCGCTGGATGTGATCTCACCGACCAACTCCCCGGCAGATTCGAGATCGAATTCGTCGCCGGCCTCGGAGCCGGTGAACATCTTCTCTCTCACGGTGGCGATATCAGCTACGGAGAAGACCCGATCGCCGGTTTTGGCGGCCACCTTGCTCTCTAGCACTAACCCGCTCCAACGTTCGTCTAGCCCAATGTCCTGGACTTGGAGCAGGGCTTCGCGGCCGACGAATTCGCGCTTGTCGAAGCGGATCCAACGGTTCAGGCCGACCTCGAAAGGGTTGCGGTTCTCGTCGATATCGGGTCCGTAGAGAGGGAAAGCCTTTTCGATGCGCAGACTCTGCATGGCAGCCACGCCGTAGGGGCGCAGGCCAAACTCCTTTCCGGCACCCAGCAGGTAATCCCACAGCCCAGCAGCCTGCTCGGCAGGGGCGATCAATTCGTACCCCAGCTCACCGGTGTAACCACTACGTGAGATCAGTAATTGGGTATCGTTGATCACACCTTGCGAGAACCAAAAAAATTTCAGGTTTTCCAGGTCAGTCTCCTGGACGATGGAGAGTAGAAAATCACGCGAGCGCGGCCCCTGCAAAGAGAGCAAGGCAATGGCCCCGCTCTGGTCGGTAACGTAAGCGCTCATCCCGGTAGCGTGCTCCGCGATCCATTGGGCGGTCTTGACCCGCGGCTCGGAGCTGGCCACCACCATGAAGTGCTCCTCACCAAATTTATAGACGGTCACATCATCGACGATGCCGCCGTCTTCGTTGCACATGGTTGAGTAGCGCACCTGGCCGGGGTGCATGTCACGGATCTCGTTGACGAGCAGACGGTTGAGCAGGCGTTCCGCTCCAGGGCCTTTGACATCCACTTCACCCATGGTGGATAAATCCTGCATGCCCACGTTCGTGCGCGTGTTGGTGTGCTCCTCGACATGGGAAGTGTAGTTAAGCGGGAACATATAATCCCCGCCGCCCTTGACCATCTTTGAAGCTGTGCGCAGATGGATTTCATAGAGGGGGGTCCTTCGTTCTGGCATATCGGGGTTGCTCCTTATATCATGCTAATTTGGCAATTATAACAAATAATGTCCAATTTGTTTATTAAACATATCTTTTGGGAGGCAGATTCGTGCAAAAAAAGGGTGCGTGCGCACCCTTTCTTAAAACCTGCATTGCGTTGCTGGGGATATCAGGGAGTTATTTCTGATTTGCGCCGCGTAATAAAAGCCTGAAGTTCTTCTTCTTTGGCTGAATCGAGTTCGGGAGTTTGATGGTCGTTGAGCAGTTCTTTGACCTTTTTGGCAGCAACTTGCTGGGCGGTCAGACTGCCATCCTCCACCCACTGGTCGAAAACTGAATAGCTGAATAATTTCGGTTCATAGAACGCTGTTTCGAAATGTTTGATGGTGTGGGCTGTGTCCAGATGGTGGCCTCCTGGAGGTACCTCTTTGAGCGAATCCATCGCCAGACTGTCTTCGGATAAATCTAACCCCTCCAGGTACTTATGATACATGCCCAACACATCACAATCGATGACGAATTTCTCGTACCCTGCAGCCAAGCCGTTTTCTAGCCATCCCGCGGCATGTAAAACAAAGTTCACCCGTCCCTGGATTGCTGGCAGCATGGTCATTACCGAATCGTAACCTGACTGCGCGTCCGGTATTTTGGAGCTGGTGAACATGCCTCCACTGCGGAAGGGCAGTTTGTAGCGTCGGGCGAGTTGCGCGCTGGCCAGCAGGGCTAGTTGGCTTTCTGGAGAGCCAAAGATCGGGATACCGCTTTTTAAGTGTACGTTGGTCATGAAAGAACCATACACCACCGGCGTGCCAGGCTGCACCATTTGAGTGTAAGCAATCCCGGCCAGAGCCTCAGCATTCTGCTGGATCAATGTCCCGGCCAGGGATACGGGTGCCATTGCGCCAGACATGATGAAGGGGGTGATAATCGTGGCCTGTTTTGCTTGCGCATACACTGTTAGGGCTTCCAACATGCGATCGTCAAAGCGGCGCGGGCTGCTGGCGTTGATCAGCGAGATCAAGGCTGGATGTTGGCGGATTTCCTCCACACCAAAGAGGATTTCAGCCATCCTGACGCTGTCCCGCGCGTTTTCAGCAGACATGACTGAGCCCATGAAAGCTTTATCACTGAATTTGATATGGCTGAACAGCATATCCAGGTGGCGTGTTTCTTGGGGTTTGTCAATCGGTTCGACAATCGTGCCCCCTGAATGATGCAAATATGGACTCAGATAAGATAATTTTACGAAATTCTGGAAGTCCTCCAGGGTTGCATGACGACGACCGTGTTCCTGATCATAGACAAAAGGGGGCCCATACACAGGGGCAAAGGTCAGATGTTTACCGCCAATGACCAGGTTATTCTTCGGGTTTTGAGCTATCTGTGTAAATTGATGGGGCGCGTTGGCGATATACTCTTCGATCAACCCGGGTTCAAAATAAGCCAGATCCCCCTCAATTTCAGCGCCATGCCGCTTCAATATGTCCCGTGCCTCTTCCAGGAGAAAGGCGATTCCGATCTCTGCAAGGAGCTGCATCGATTTTTCGTGGATGATTTCGAGCCCCTCTTCACTCAGGATTTCGTAGACCGGCAGACGGTGGATCGGTTGGGACATCTTGATCCGCTTAGCTGCCCGTGCTTTACGTCGCTCTCTGGGGCTTTCTCTTCGCCGTCTTCTTTTTGTGCTCATTTACATCTCCTCGTTAGTAATTGATGTTACTCAGCCAGACAGGGAATATCCCGAAAAAAGGGTGTCCGCAAGACAAGCGGTGGAGCCGCTTGTCTTGCGGACACCCTTTTTTCGGGAAAATCTGTTTCATGGTTGAGCTGTTACCTACACACAATTTATACATTTCTCGGGCGAGTGCCACTAAGTATAAACGAAAAGACACCGATCTCGGTTTAGCTTACGGTGAGTGAGATCAGCATCTTTGTCGATGATTGTTCTGTAATGGTAACAGTTAAGGTTACGGCTTCATATTAACTTCATCCGAGATCAGTGTTGGAGTTGCACTTACCCTAGCTCAGGATGGTTTGTTGTGCAAAAAGTCATGGATGGATGCCGCAGCTTTGCGTCCGGCCACCATCGCTGTAACCACCAGATCAGGGCCGGTAACTCCGTCACCACCAGCGAAGACACCTTCCCGGCTGGTAGCGCCAGTTTCGGGATCTGTGACGATCAAGCCCCATTCGTGAGTCTCTAGTTCCGGCGTGGTCTTGCCGATGGTTTCATCTGGCCAGTAGCCCAGGGCTTTGATGATGGTATCTACCTCGATGATGAAATTGGTGCCTTCGATAGGGATCGGACGGGGACGACCTGAGCTGTCTGGTTCGCCCAACTCCATTTTCACGCATTCAACGGTGGCCAATTTGCCATCATCCCCGGCGATGAATCTGATGGGTTGGGTAAGAAATTGATATTCGGCGCCCTCATCGATGGCCAGTTCACGGTCATGGCTATTACCTGGCATTTCGGCTTCCGTGCGGCGATATAAGCAAACCACTTGCTCGGCCCCCAGCCGGATTGCGGTTCGCAAGCAGTCCGCAGCGGTATCGCCACCACCGATTACGGCGACCTTTTCCCCGATTTCCAGTCGGGTATTCATATCCTTTGGGAGCAGATCAAGGGGCACGTTTCCACGGATGAGGAACTCGGTGGCATCGATCACGCCAGGTAAATCTTCCCCTTCGACACGCATGGGCGCGTCTACGTTGGCGCCGTTGCCAATAAATACAGCATCGAAACCCTCAGCGAAGAGATCTTCGACGTTTTTATCTTTGCCGATGAAAACATTGGGTTGGAACTCGATGCCCGCGTTTATCAAATCGTCCCATAAATCAAATACATACTCTTTGGGTAATTTGAAGTTGGGGATGCCGTAGGTCAGCAGCCCCCCTGGTCCTGGTTTGGCATCGAAAATGGATACCTGGTGACCCTCACGCACTAAAAGATCTGCGCAACTCACTCCTGCAGGACCAGCGCCAACGATGGCTACCTTTTTCCCGGTTGGCTCACCAACGGGGATTTGATAGCCATCAGCCAGGCGCTGCTGCTGGATGACAAAGGCTTCTAAAAGTCCGGTGAGTACGGGTTCACCGCGTTTACCTCTCGGACAGGCACCCTGACAGAGCTGGTCGTGGGGACATACCAGCGAGCAGATTTCTGGCAACGAACTGGTTTGGCGGTAAACCTCGGCGGCTTCCAGGAATTCCCCATTTTCGATATGCCACATGGCCAGGGAGATATCGTTGTCTGCCGGACAGGCTTTGAAGCAGGGAGCCGGGTCTGGGCAGTGGATACAGCGTTTGGCTTCCTCGATGGCTGTCTCGGCATCTGGTATCAGCAAGACCCCCTCAAAATCTTGAATACGTTCCTCAGGGGGTCGAATGGGGAGTCCGGCTGAGGTGAGTTGCATGCGTTCCTTGCGTATTACACCTGGAAATTCTCGACGTTCTTCTTTCATGGTGATCCTCCTAATGATCGAAAATAAAAGACCGTGCTTTTTGGCTGGCACGGTCTTATTCTGTGATCTGCTATGAAACTAATTCAGAAACCTGTTTGGTGGGGAGAGATTTGATCTTCATTTTGGGTAGCCCTCCCTCATCCATCAGGCGAGGCACGATGGCCTCCCAATGGATAGCCATAAAGTGAATGCCGGCAATTCCGGGGGTCTTCTTGAGTTTCTCGATCATTTCCAGGGCAATGGCCACACCTTCTTCCATCTGTCCATCCTTGTCTCCAGCATCATCCATGCGCTGGACGTATTCTTTGGGGATGACCACCCCAGGTACATCGTCAGCCATAAAGTGGGCTGCGCGGGCGCTCTTCAAGGGGATCATGCCTGCGAGGATGTGAACTTTGTCGAGCAGGTTGCGCTTATCCAAAGCCTCCAGCCAATCCAGGAAACCGTTGTATTCGAAGATCGGCTGTGTCTGGATGAATTGCGCGCCAGCGTTGATCTTCTTCTCGGCGCGGATGGCTTCGAATTTCGGCGGCGCGCCAAATGGCGAAGCCGCAGCCCCCAAGAAGAATTCTGGGCGATATTTGATTTTGCGTCCATCCAGATAGACACCTTCGTCTCTCATGCGCCGCAACATCCACAGCATTTGAACGGCGTCCATATCGAATTGGTCGGGTTTAGTCATGGGCATGGGCCCGAAACGGTGGTGATCCCCCGAGAGACACAGGATATTCTTGATACCCAAACCGGCTGCGCCCATAGCATCTGATTCGATGACGATCCTTGTGCGGTCACGAGCTTGTAACTGCATCACTGGCTCCAAGCCAGAATCCAGGCAAATCTTGCTGGATGCCATGCTGCCCATGCGAGCAGAGGCGGAGGCATTGTCGGTGAAATTGGCTGCGGGAACATACTCACACAGCCAGCCAGATTTCTTGCAGATCGACTCGGTTGATACACTCAAAGGAGGTGCGATCTCGGCTGTGCAGGTGAATTCCCCGGTACGGAGATTGGCTTCTAATAGGGAAATGGGTTCCTCGTACGCTGGGGGATGGTATTCGCTATCACCTTGCCACCAATCAGGTTGTCGCACTTTGTAGAATACTCTCTCCCAATCTTCATCGAACTTCTCACGATTGGTGAATCTCTCGATGAACTTGGGGCTTTCTTCCGTTTCGCGCCAGGTTTTGACCACATCCAGCCAGGTTTCACGGCCAACTCGTGAGCCATCTAGTGGAGCGTTGATTTCCAGTAATTTGTCTTCACGCCCAATTCGCTCAGCGCGATCGTAGATTATGTACCAGGTACATGGGCGGGATTCGTCGACCTCGCAAGCCTCCGGTGTGGCACCACCGCACAGGCCGTTGCGTAAGCCTTTGGGGCAGGTCATCGGGCAGACAAAGGCGGTTTCCTGCAAGATGCAGTTACCACACATGCGGCAACCAAAAAGAATGCCTTTGATAAGACCTTCACCCGCAGTGAATACTTTCATGAAAGGGGTAACATCGCTCTGATTGTAGGGTCTGAAGGGGGCTTGGTATCGCCGAGGAGAGAGTAATGCCATGGAATTATCCTTTCGTAGTATGGAGAATAAGACGCCATCCCCCTAGTATTTCGTAATCCTAGGGGAAGGAGTCTACCAATGATCGTTATTTGGATATATGTGTCAGTATAACTTGGGATACAGAAAAGTCAATTATAGAGAACCAATTTTTGGGAAAAAAGTGATATTGGTAATATCAATTCCAAACTAAATGTCACCCATGAAAGTAAGGTCTCTAGGAATTGCCGGGGTAATCCCCCAGATTTAGGGGTGAATGGGGTGCTCCGTACCCCCGTTCACCCCTAAATCTGGAATATCCCGCGTCGATTCTATAGAGCCTGAAAGTATGAGCATGGTTACTCTTTTGGAAAAGGAAAGAATTGCCTCTTTATATTTGCCCATAGGAGAAAGATGAACATGAAAACACAGCCTATCAGGACACTCGTTATGATGTTGATTTGAGCTTCGAGCGCATCGATTTTGGCTTCTTGTTCTTGAACCATTGCATATAGACCCTGGATGGCAGCCAGGGATACACCATCGGCATCTACAGTGCTGATATGTGTATCGTCCTCACCGACCCCGAACCTGGCATAGAAATCCTGTGCCATGGGGCCGATATGCTGGATGGATGGGTCTTGTCCGGTGTAGTTCCAGGTCGCGATTGGAATTTCTGCTAAAGATGCCAGGATTTGTGAGCTGTCTACTAGGATGATGTTCTCTTTCGCATTGCGGTCGCTGAGAGTGGTCCAGGAGCCACTACCTGCTGGCAGGCTCACCCCGGCGATGGGAACCCCGTGCTCGTCGATGCTGCTTACAAGGCGCACACCTCCTGTAGCCCGGATAGCGAACTCGTCCGCAGTTTCAGAAAGGAAGTCGAAATTGTTTGAGTCAGCAAAGATGAAAACACCGGAGTGGTCTGCATCAACCCGAGCGCGATGGCCAGAAGCCAGGCTGAAATCCCCTCCGGCGACATTGAGGAATCCCCCAGGGATGGACGCATATGCCCCACTGGCGATATTGCCATGCCCGCCGCTGACTGTGGCGTAGGCATCAATGGCTTGATTGCCCAAGCCACCTGAGACAGTCGCCTGGTCTGCGCTGGTTGTGTTGCCTGCTCCCCCAGCAATTGTCGAACTGTATCCCTCGGCTGTATTACGCGTGCCACCTGCTACAACGGCGTAGTCATCTGAGGCAAGGTTATAGGCGCCACCAGCGATGGTGGTATCTGGAGCGCTGGCGGTATTTTGTATGCCACCTGCAACTGTAGCATGGGCTTCACTGGCCGTGTTGCGACTGCCTCCACCAATGAAAGTATCCCGGCCTGTCGCTGCGTTCGCATAACCACCCCCAACGGTGGCATAGAAATAAGTGGCCATATTCTCTCGTCCGCCGCCGACAGTGGTATGAGAGGCACTGGCTGTATTCGATTGCCCTCCACTGACAGTGGCATGATAGGCGTCCGCCAGATTGTGAGATCCGCCGGCGACCACGTTATGTAGGTTGATTTCTGCAGAACTGAGTTGTGCCTGTGTGGGAGTTTGAACGATTGAGCCAAGTGAAATCGATTGATCATCGGGAAGCAGGAGTTTATATTCATGGTAGTTCGTATCTTGGAGAACTTCGAAGTAGTACAAGTAAATGAAGGAGAAAGCCTCTCCCACCTTGTACTCGACCTGCTCTCCTGCGAGAGTTCGTTGCGCGTAGGATGGTGCAATTCCACCGATCTCATTAGTGAGTATCAAGTTGGTAGTTCCCCAATCTAAGGTCACAGCTGGATCAGCGTCGATCCCTTCAATGCTGAGTGTGACCACGTAGAATATATTCCCGGATTGTGGGTAGCTCATCATGTAGTGGGTTTGCATGCTTCTTCGGATGCGCGCATCCAGCACCCTGAGCTGAACCTCCCCGACGCCAATAGGATGATCGATACCGGCGATAGGCTCAACCGTTTCTTGTGATCTTCCGATACATCCCGTGAGAAGGATCAAAATTAGCATTGTTAGCAGATACGTTTTTATTTTCATGGGATACTCCCTTGTTATGAAAATTACCTTGACAATGTCAACTTTCAGACGAGAAGCCCGAAAATAGGGGGGTACGGG
>CAZUSV010000070.1:0-26461 GCA_964622645.1 uncultured Anaerolineales bacterium | reverse complement strand
GCCCCCCAACCTTGGGGGGAATCTTCAGAAAACTCCCCCCAGAATTGGGGGGTGGGGGGGGGCGTCCTTAGAAAAATAGCTTCCCATTTGCGTAACTCCTGATTGTTTTGAAAACCAAAAAAGGCCTAGCTGCAAGACAACAAAAACAGGCCTTTCTGTGTATATAAAACCAAGATGGTGACTTACGCCTCCTGAGCTGCCGTAGGAAGGCGTTTGCTGCGTTGCAGTCCCAGCCCGATGGCAACAAAATACATCAAGTAGCCTAAGATCTCAGTTAGGCTTGGATTGCCGTTATAGCCAAACAACGACTTGAGCACCAATCCAAAAGTGGATTTTTCATCCACAATGTGATTGATATCCCAAACATGCTCGACGATGGATGGAATCCACCCGACTTCGTTGAACTCGTGGATCCCATGGGCCACCAATCCTGCTGCGAACAGGATCAATAGAATACCCGTTATCTGGAAGAATCGGCGAAAATCCAGGCGGATAGTGCTGGCAAAGAGGGACCACCCCAACAACGCTGCGGTTCCTAAGCCTAAAAAAGCTCCTGTGATCGTCTGTTGCGCTGAGGTAGTCATAGCTGCCGCAGTGAGAAAGAGCGCCAGTTCGATTCCTTCACGAACAACGGCCACAAAAGATAGTAAGAATAGTGCCCTCTGCCCTCCGACCAGTGCTGCCTGACGAACATCAGCTTCGAGTTCGCTTTGGATCGTACGCGCCTGGCGCTGCATCCAGAAGATCATCCAGGTCAATACCCCGGCGGCGATGAACATGGTGATCCCTTCGAAGATCTGCTCAGCCACGCCTTCGAAGGACGCACCCATGGCATTGAGCACCCAGGCTCCCAACAGGCTGACCAGCACAGCGCCACCAACACCCATCCAAACCACAGATCTCAACTGCGTTCGGTTGACCTTGCGAAGTACGCCTAAAACTATACCGATAATCAGGGCGGCTTCGAGGCCTTCTCGTAAAGCCAATAAATAGCTAGGAAACATATCTTCTCCCGAATTTTAGACAAATTTGTACTGGCTAATAAAATCATAAACAGTATCCCTTGAAACCATTTTTATAAGGAAACCAGGAATTCAGGAATAAAAAGAAAAAATTCACGCCTAACGGCGTTCCTGGCTTCCTAATAAGAATACAGTGTTCAAGATGCTGTTCCCAAGACAAAATTTAGACAAATTAGGTCCTATTCTGTTATTTTATCAAGAGAAGCCATGCACGACAATGTAATTAGAATCAGTTATTTCATAGAAATAGAATTCATCGAAAATGAATTTTCTGCTGAAATATCAAGCCCGTTTTAACAGACTTCCTGTCTCAGCAGAGATTTCAATCTCTCTGGTTGTCGTACGTCCAACCCAGCTCTTCGCTAGGATAGCTATCGATTACCAACCCCGCTACATTCCGGCGAACGCGTACCAAACTACCATCAGGTCTAACGATGCATGCTGAGAGTGGTGAATATCTCTTTGACGAATTGCTCGCAGAAATCCACATTTGATTGTCAGCCGCGCGCACCCTCAGAGTAGCCAGCATTAAATCCTTTATGCTTGTTGCTTTCCGCTTAGCTGCATTGTAGAACGAATGAAAGACCAGCCCAACGCCCAGGTCTCGGTATTCCTCGTAAAGTTCAGGGAAGCAATTCTCATAACATATCAGGAATCCGCATTTGTAACCATTTATCTCTACAACACAAGGCGTACTACCAGGGCTGAACATTTGCTTTTCTTTTCCATAGAGACGGCGTTTGTCATAAACCCCAACAACTGCGCCCTTATTTGAGATCACCTTTACACAGATTTTGGGCAACTCTCCCTCGACGCGCCTCATAGAGCCTAAAATGACCCACAAACCAAAAGCTGATGCCAACCTACAAATGTGTTGTGTATGAGTTTCAAAATCACCCCAGGGATAATTCTTGAGCGAGTCAAAATACTTGGGCGCATATCCAGACAAAGCGGTCTCTGGAAATTGAATAACCGTTGCACCTTGATTGGCCGCCTCTTCGATCTGATTTTGAATGTAGCGTACATTTCTCGTAATAATATCCGATACCGGGAACTGGGCGGCCGCTATTCGAATCTTTTCACTCATTAAGATAACTTTGTCGTTTGTTACCAGGACATATTAGCGTCCTATTTATGTGAGCAGTGTGCATAATTCTAAAGGGATGCGAATTTGTCCCTCTTGCCGCTGTCCCCGGCGGCGGTTTATAGGAAAATTTGATCTAATTCACTCACTCACGAATTCAGCGAAAATGAATTTTCTGCAGAAATATCAAGTCCGTCGCTTTGCGTACCCTTCGGGCAAAACGGACTTCCTGTCTAAGCAAAGATTTCAATCTCGCTGATTTGCTGAAAAAATCATTATACACGCCCTTCAATTATTTCACTCATTTTGATTCCCTTTGGAGTGTACCGCAAAAATGTCGCTAAGGTCTAGAAAAAACCGCTCTGTGCGCTTCTCCACTGTATTTTTGTCATTCCGCGGGAGCGTCTCTTTGCGACCAAGGAATCTCCCAGGCGTAACTTACCAGGGATTCCTCTTCACCCTGCAAAGAACGCAGGGTTCATCGGAATGACAAATCTCGGAAGGTATTTGCTAAGGCCACCGACACTTTTGCGCTATACACTTCCCTTTGTCAAATTTGGAACCCCTTCCTTTTTGCTCGAAACCAATCCCTGGACATGTGCTCATAGAGTCATTGTTTTGTTCATGTACTGCTCTATAAGTTCGACTCTATCGAGTCTTTCCCTTCTTCTATTTACATTGAGTGACAATTCTAAAGGAGGTACCTTGATTAGGTATCCATTCCAGACTAGCTCTTCTAAGGTTCTTTTGGCGTACGGTCCACAGTCTACCGGCTCTGGATCATCCAAACTATCTTGAGGATCAGAGGCAATATCTATTCTCGCAAATAAGAATATGACACCAAAATCCTTTGTCAACCATCCATTCGTATCAATGATTGGTTCAATGAGGCGATCAGAAAATATATCGCTGATCTCATCGACAGCGCTTGAATCAATCATGATATCAACGTCGTGAGGTGCTAATGGTATCCCCCGAATACAGGCTGCGCAACTCCCTGTTAACCACCAGTCTATGTTTGTGCCTTCTAATCTCTTTACAAATTCAAGTAATGCTTTCTCCCAAGGAATTGGTTTGAAATATCCCAGTTGATCAAACATTTCTTGGGCATTATTCAAAAAATGCGATTCTATCTTTTCAATGTATTTCGTATCCTTGGGAAACCGCTTTATAAAGCTATTCCCATCACTCTGATAGAAACACATCTTCAATACACTTTCGTATTTGTTATCAAAGTCGTATATCCGAAAAATTGTGTTCTGCTCACATTCTTCAAATGAAAATTTCATTCATCCACTTGTCTTTTTATTCAAATCTCGTAACAACTCAGCCCAGAAGGGAATCCCCCGAAAAAAGGGTTTGGCTGGGGTGCTCGGCACCCCAGCCAAACCCTTTTTTCGGAAGTTCTCGCGAATGTGACGTTGTCGAAGTAGTCACCAAATCTCATGGAAACAGTTTAGTGGTTTTCTCTCCAAATCTTTTAAACCTACGGGAGGTTCCTGGAATACATTTTCAGGAGAAAACATCTGAATAAACCTCCCGCAGGTTATTACCGCACTTAGGAGTCATTTGTAAATAAATTCCATCAAGAAGCTAAACTTCTCTGAGAAGTTTAGCTTCTAAATCGGGAAGTTGTTTTCAGACGCTCACTTAGCGAGAGTAACGTTTAAATAAAACTATCGCTTACTCTTCTTACTCTTCTTCCTCGAGCCCCGGTATGAGGGTGCTGTAATCGCACAAATCACGCTCAAGCGCGTATCCCGCATGCGGCTGAGCAAACGGGGATCCATCTCATCTTTCAATTCGGGGGTCGTGATGACAGTTGGCAATTCAGCGTTGTAGCGATAATTGAATAACTGGTACAGCTTTTCCCTGGCCCAAGGAGTCATATTCTGTGTCCCTAGATCATCCAATACCAAAAGTTGGGCACGTTTCACGTCCTCGAAGAGACGATCCATGCTAATCGAACTGCGCGGGCCGAACGTGGCCCGTAAATGATCCATTAAGTCTGGTACAACGACGAACATGGGCAGGTGTCCCTGGTCAGCACGAAAATTGGCTATCGCTGCAGCGAGATGGGTTTTGCCACACCCGTAGGGGCCAGTCAAGACCAGCCAACCATCAGGGACTTCAGCAAATTGGCGCGCTTCATCAAAGGCACGTTTTAGGCTCTCCACCTGATCAGCATTCAGATTCTCTTTATCGCGAAAATCGTAGGCAGTGAAGGTCAATTTGTGCAAAAAATCCATCGAAGCAGAGAGCGCCGAGTGCCCCAGCCTGTCATTCTCTGGGCGGCGATAATCCTGGGATTTGATATTGACGCGCGTCACCAAATCAGGATCGTCCAGGCGTGAGCGAATGCGCGGTTCCATCTCTTCGATGAGCAAATTCGTGGTCACTACCAGCGGGAGCTTATTGATATAGCGATAGTTTAGAATCTGGAACAACTTCTCTTGGGCCCATTCGGTGGCGTTCTGCGTGCCAAAATCGTCCATGATCAACAAGGGGGCGCTGCGGATCTCTTCGAAACGCTGCTCGAAGGTCGCATCGGGATCATCATAGGAAAACCGCAAGGTGTCCAGCAAATCTGGCACGGTGATGAACAACGTGGCGATACCCATCTCGACAGAGAAATTGGCAATCGCCGCCGCCAGGTGCGTTTTTCCGCTGCCATAACCGCCATACAGCAACAACCATCCCAGGTGCGTGCGCGCAAACATTTTAGCCTGGTTGTAGGCCTGTTCCAAGGAATCCGCCAAAGCAGGTCGCAACCCGACACGGCCGCGGGGGCGAAAGTTATCAAAATTCAGATGCTGCAATTCATCCAACCTGCTGAGGGCGAACAAACGCTTTTGCATGCGGCGGTCGAGTTGCCCTTTTCGACAGGTACAAATGTGCATCTTGCCGAATTCCGGATGCCCAACAGGGAGGTCTTGCCGAACAAATCCTATGCCCCCACAAATTGGGCATGATGGATCACCTGGCAAATCCCGAATTTGGGACTCCGGCGATTGCTCAGTCGTCTTCCCAGTCGGCATATTGTCGGCGATGTTCTTCAGGGTCTCGTCGATCTTTGCGGACATGATAACCTCTTTCTTGCCAGCGTCGTAAGATGGCCTCGATATAACGCCAGTTACGGATATTCTTTTCAACGGCGATGCGGAAGGCTTCTTCAATCCACTCCGCAGGATAGGTGTCTTCAGCTTCCTGAAGCGTCTCTGAAAGCATCGGCGTGATTAATCCGATATTCTGCTCGTAAAGATGATAGATATTGGGACGCTCAGGAGAAAGTACGGGAGTGGCTTGAGAAGACTCTTGGGGATGCCAGTCTCCTTTTTGGATGGCGGCAACTGCAGCCCGGCCTTTGGTTGTGTTCAGGAAGTAAAGCACATCTTCTTCCTGCTGAGTTTCCACCTGCAAAAATATACCTCTTCCCACAGCGCGCTGAATGGATTCCCTTAGGGTTGATTCAGCTTCCTCGGGCGTGGGGGCCAGCCCAAACATAAAACGCTCATCCCCTTGAAAATCAGCTTCTCTCAAATAACGGAAATCCCCCTGCATGCGTTCCAGCCGCCATAAAGCGTAGAGTGTCACTTTGAGCTCCCCCAGGTCATCGATCTGGGGAAGCAATTCACCAAAAAATGGCTCTGGAATACGGCTGAAACTTACTTTCCCATCAGGGAAACCCTCAAAACTCATCAGGTCACCTGTTGAAGATCGATGACCCGAGTGGCGGCATTCTCGAATTTGGCCAGGTTCTTGCGGAAGATCAACTGCACGCTGCCAATGGGACCATTGCGGTGTTTGGCAACAATGATCTCGGCCAGGTTCTGTTTGGCAGGGTCGTCCTCATACATCTCCGGCCGATAAATGAACATGACAATATCCGAGTCCTGCTCCAAAGATCCCGATTCACGAAGATCAGAGAGCACCGGCCGCTTATCGCCGCGCTGCTCGACGGCGCGGGAGAGCTGGGCTGCAGCCAGCACAGGCACATTCAACTCGCGCGCCAGGATCTTCATCTGCCGCGAGATAAAAGAAACCTCTTGAACACGGTTCTCTGTGCGCGTATCCCCAGACATCAACTGCAAGTAATCGACAATCACCAGGTCGAGGCGGTGCTCCAAGTGCAAGCGACGGCACTTGGTGCGTAGTTGCAGTGGAGTAATGCCCGGCGTATCGTCCAAGAAGATCTTCGTATCGCTGAGCACCTCAATGGCATGGGTGAATAAAGACCATTCGTCTTCTTCAAGTTTGCCCATGCGCAGGCGCTGCGAGTCGATGCCCGTCTCTTGAGCCAACAGGCGCTGCACGAGCTGTTCATTGGACATCTCTAAGGAAAAGATGGCAACGTGCTTCTTGTGCGTGAGAGCCGCGTTTTTGGCTACCGTTAAAGCAAAACCCGTCTTCCCCATACCCGGCCTCCCAGCAATGATCAGCAGATCCGAAGGCTGCAACCCACCCAGCAAATTGTCGATATCGATGAAACTGGTCGGCACCCCCCTAATCTCATCGTCGCGGCTGGCTAACTCACTGATATTATCATAATACTCACTAAGCACCTGCTGGATCGGCGCCAAGTCGCGCGTCATGCGACGCTCGCTGACCCCGAAAACGGCCTTCTCAGCATCGTCCATGACGGCTTCCAGACCGGTATCTTCCTGATAAGCAAGTTTGGCAATTCTATTAGCGGCCTCCAACATCCCCCGTCGAACCGCTGTTTCCTCGACGATGCGGCCATATGACATGGCATGCAGTGAAGATGGCACGCTATTGATCAAGGTTGTGATATAGGCTGCGCCGCCAATCTCAGCCAGCTGACCCTGTTGATCTAAATCTTCGATCACCGTGAGCGAGTCAATCGGCGTGCGGTTCTGTGTCAAACGGGCAAAGGCCTGCCAGATCCAGCGGTGGCGATGGATATAGAAATCCTCTGCCTGTAAGAACTCTGCTACATCATAATAAGCCTCGGGGTTGATCAGGATCGATCCGAGGACGGCTTCCTCGGCCTCGCGGCTGTGAGGGACGATTTGCGGTCCCCCTTGGGATTGGGTTTCGCTTTCAGAAAAGGTTTGAATACTCATAAGGCACAGAAAAGATTACGAATTTTAAGTTAGCCAATATCACTTTTCTATTCGAGCACGAATAGCCCAGGAATAGGGGAGTTCTTCGCAAATTGACATTATCAAGACAGGTACCTTTATATCATATCAACGTTCATCCGAGTCAGGAGTGACACATCTTTAAGCTTAAAAAATTCGACCGAACAAAAAACCGCTGACCTCAGGCATCGTGACGGCTTGGGTCAGCGGTTGGCATCAAAAAGAAGTAATCGCGCTAACTATTTGCTCTCTTCATCGGCGTCTTCGTCGATGTCCAACTGATCCAGGAAATCTTCGAAGATGGAGAGGCGTTTATCCTCCTTACCAGCCGCTGATTCGACGTCATCCATTTCATCCATTGAGAGATCATCCTCATCAGGGACAATTCCGGCGCTTTCCATCACCTCCAGAGATACCAGGATCGGTACACCGCAGCGGACGGCCAAATTCATCGCATCCGAGGGCCGCGAGTCAATGTTGATCACACTGCCATTGAGGTTGAGAACCACATTCCCATAGAAGGTTTCATCTCGCAACGAGACCACCTCGATGTGAGAAACTTCAGCATTCAATTGCTCAATCACGTTGGTGAAGAGATCATAAGTCAACGGGCGAGAGACTTCAACATCCTGTAATGCAATCGTCAAGTGTTCAGCTTCATATACGCCAATCCAAATGGCCAAATAACGCTCAACTTCCAACTCGCGCAGAATGACAATGCGCTGCTGGTTCATCAGGCTGACACGAATACTATCAATAACAACTTCTACCATCTCAGTCATAGAGTACTCCGCGTACGCTCGTTATGAGTAAATAATAAACTTCTTCTCTAAGAACCACCATGAAAGATATCTGATTTTGGGGGTATCCCGAAATTAGGAATTTTCACAGGGGTGTCCCATGAATTCGAATTTATTCTATCATGGGGAATTTGGGGGCGCAACTAAGGGAGATATTAGAAAGAGCGCAACTTGGATAGCAATCTTGCGCTTCTGCCTTAGAATCACACAACACTAAGCAATGTCTGCCGACGCTCGACATTATCACCAACATTGACGCGCATCCGGGCAACCACCCCCGCGCGCGGCGACTTCAGCTCATTCTGCATCTTCATCGATTCCAAGATGATCAACACATCCCCCTCTGCCACTTCCTGGCCATCACTTACGGGAATCTCAACCACCAATCCCGGCATAGGCGCTTTGAGATAGAACTCACCACTCTGCGTTGGACCACTTCCAAAGGCAGACCGCAAGCGATGCTCGCGTTCATCGACGACTATAGCAGGATAGAGCGAGCCTTGCAAAAGCACTTCCCATCCATCTTCGTCCTCATAAACATACGCCTCGTAAGATTTTCCATCGAGCAACAGAGAATACACAGGTTCGCCGCTGACAGATTCGAAATTCACACTGCACGATACACCGTCAACTGCGATGTGTTCTTCATCGATGATTTCGATAATGAATTCTTTCTCGCCTATGGTCGTAATATATTTCATATAATCACTCTATTCGCCACAGAGAACACCGAGGTGGGGTGCAGCTTGGGTGCGCGATTTTGTTTCTCACGCTACTCTGAAGGTGCACTCCACTTTATCTTTCTCTCTGTGAACTCTGTGGCAATGATCATCCTCTGATTAACGATGGATGCGCTCCCAGCGGCCCATCCATTTCCAGTTGCTGGTATCGCGCTCGTTGCGCTGGATGACGTGCGCTGAACGTTGGGTCTGCTGGTGAGCAACCAGGGTTGCCATAATGGCTGCGATATGGGGGTAGGACTCCCTACCACGGTCAGCCCGTACCATGGAAAAGCGCTTCTCGACAAACTGTGTGTCGAACTGGCCTGCCATAAAGCGATGCGAATCCATAATATTCTGGTGGAAAGGGATATTGGTACGCACACCTACGATCTTGTACTCCTCCAGCGCTCTGCGCATGCGCAAAATCACTTCGGCGCGCGTTTCGCCGTAGACAATCAGTTTAGAGATCAACGAGTCATAATAAGGGGAAATCTCGAAGCCAGGATAGACACCGGTATCCACCCGAACACCGGGGCCGGTTGGCAGCAATATATGTGAAATATACCCGGTAGAGGGCATATAACTGTTATAGGGGTCTTCAGCATTGACGCGGCACTCAATCGCCCAACCCTTGATTTGGATATCTTCTTGGGTGTATTTCAAGGAGCGTCCCCGGGCAATGCGGATCTGCTCTTTGACAATATCCACACCAGTGACCGCCTCGGTGATGGGGTGCTCGACCTGCAGGCGGGTATTCATCTCCAGGAAATAGAAATTCTTATCGCTATCGACCAGAAATTCAATCGTGCCAGCATTGATATATTCAACAGATTGCGCCGCTTTTACCGCCACCTCTCCCATTTTCACCCGCAACTCATCATCGACAAAGGGAGAAGGTGATTCTTCGAGCAATTTCTGATGACGTCGCTGCAGCGAGCACTCGCGCTCCCCAAGGTGGATCACATTACCATGTGCGTCGGCCAGGATCTGGAATTCGATGTGGCGCGCCCCTTCAACGAGCTTCTCCAGGTACACATTGCCATCCCCAAAAGCAGCCTCGGCTTCTCGACGGGCTGATGCCAATAGTACTGGCATCTCATCGACACTATTCACCTCGCGCATCCCCTTGCCACCACCGCCAGCGGTGGCTTTGATCAGCAATGGGAAACCAATTTCGGGAGCGATCTTGAGCAAATCATCATCACTCAGTGAGCCCTCAGCCTCGGTACCAGGCACCACAGGTACGCCTGCAGCCGTCACCGTCGCCCGTGCCACGCCCTTATCCCCCATGGCAGCAATCGAAGAGGGTTTCGGGCCAATGAAGGCGATGCCCTCATCCATGACTGCCTGGGCGAAATCGGCTCTTTCCGCCAGAAATCCATAACCAGGATGGATAGCGCCCACCCCACTTTTCTTGGCGATATCGATGATCTTATCGCTGCGAAGATAAGACTCACGGGAGGGGGCTGGTCCCAACAAGTAAGCTTCGTCGGCATGGCGCACGTGCAATGCTCTCCGATCAGCTTCAGAATACACGGCTACGGTCTCCAGGCCCAATTCACGGCATGCCCGTAGAATACGAACAGCAATCTCACCGCGGTTGGCAATTAGTACTTTGTTGAACATAAATTCTCCTCTGGAAGTGCTGCGTGCGAAGTGCGAAGTACGATTTGATTGGGCACTCTGCACATCGCACATCGCACACCGCACAGCACACTTTATTCATCGCACTCCGCACCTGGCACTTAGAAATCTCAGGAGTCTCCTATTGAATTTATCTGGCTGATCCTGAGGCAGCATGTGCCCGGCATCTGGCTCTAACCATAACTCGGCGTTGGGGATCGCTTCAGCGAGATCGATGGCGTGTTGGGGTGTGGCGTGTTCATCATCTTCGCCTTGCACTACCAGAGCTGGGCAAGATATCCTGGTAAGGAGGGGCCGCATATCCCAAACCAAGGCTTCAGGTTTGTGCCAGCCATCGAACCAGTTCCGAAATACAGATTCGAATTTCTCGCCGTGGGCACGCTGCATTCCCTTGCGGAAACGTTCATCATGCTCGAAAGCAGCTTTGATGCCTAAAATCCCAGGCTCCATCTTGGACTCCAGGTAAATATGCGCGGCCACCGTCACCAGACAGTTTGCGATTTCAGGATATTTCTTCGCGTAGTAAAGAGCCAGGGTGCCGCCGTCGCTGTGGCCAACAAGCGTTGCAGGTTGCAAGTTGCAAGTTGCAAGTAGGGTGTGCAAATCTGCTATGTCTGTATCGAAGCCTGGTACATCCAGATGGGGTCGGGCTTCAGATTGGCCGTAGCCCCAACGGTCATATACGATCACGCGGTAGCCCGCTTCTACGAACACAGGCACCTGTCCACGCCAGGCTCTCGTCGAACCCAATCCATGATGAAGGAATACTATGACGGGCGAATTTTCATCGCCATGCGTTTCTACGTGCAGATTGTGACCGTTTATCTTCATAAGTCTAGTAGTCGTTAGTCAGGTAGTCTGATAGTAATTACGTTTGACCAGCGGCTATCAGACTATGAGACTATCGAACTATTTGACTATCCAACTAAAGCGGAATACACCCGTGCTTCTTGGGCGGATTGGTATCGCGTTTATTTGCAAGCATCTCCAGGGCATTGATCAGCCTGGGGCGTGTATCACGCGGCTCGATGACATCATCTATGTAACCTCGCGAGGCGGCTACATAAGGGTTGGCAAATTTCTCCCGGTAATCGGCTACCAACTCTTCCTTGCGCGCTTCAGGGTCTTCAGATTCCTTGAGTTCGTTACGGAAGATGATCTCTACTGCACCTTCAGGGCCCATCACCGCCAGTTCGGCGCTGGGCCAGGCCAGGTTGACATCGCCGCGGATGTGTTTGCTGCTCATCACGTCATAGGCGCCACCGTAGGCTTTGCGGGTGATCACAGTCAGCTTGGGGACAGTCGCCTCACAAAAAGCGTAGAGCAGCTTGGCCCCAGAGCGGATGATCCCACCATGCTCTTGATCGGTTCCAGGCAAAAATCCAGGCACATCTACAAAGGTCAAGATAGGGATATTGAAAGCATCACAGAAGCGCACAAAGCGGCCGCCTTTTTCCGATGAATCGATATCCAACACACCCGCTAACACTGAAGGCTGATTGGCAACGATCCCAATGCTGTGCCCACCTAAACGCGCAAAACCGACGACGATATTCTCTGCATATGCCGCATGAGTCTCGAAGAATTCACCATTGTCGACAATCAAGCGGATGACGTCCTTGATATCATAAGGCTTGCTGGGATCGTCAGGGATGATATTGTCGAGTTGCTCTTCCCGTCGCAAAGGATCATCACCCATTGGTAAAAAGGGTGGATCTTCCATATTGTTTTGAGGCAGGTAACTGAGCAATTTTTGAACCAGGAAGAGGGCATCGGCTTCGCTATCCGCAGCCACATGACAGACACCCGAGGTCTCAGCGTGCACATCGGCACCGCCCAGTTCTTCGAAAGTGACTTCTTCATGGGTGACGGTCTTGACCACATTGGGCCCGGTGATGAACATATACGAGGACCCCCGCACCATGAAGATGAAGTCCGTGATCGCCGGAGAATAGACCGCCCCACCAGCGCAAGGCCCCATGATGACACTGATCTGCGGCACGACGCCGGATGCCAGGGTATTTCTCAAAAAGATGTCGGCATACCCACCCAGAGATACCACTCCTTCTTGAATGCGCGCGCCACCAGAGTCGTTCAAGCCGATCACCGGCGCGCCGTTCTTCATGGCCATATCCATGATCTTGACGATCTTCTCTGCGTGGACTTCGCCTAGACTGCCACCGAAAACAGTAAAGTCCTGGGCAAAGATATACACCAAGCGATCATTGACCGTCCCCCAACCGGTCACCACACTATCACTCAAGAATTTACGCTTATCCAAATCGAAATCAGAGGTGCGGTGGGTGACAAAGGCATCGACTTCTCGAAAGGAACCCTTATCAAGAAAGAGATCGATGCGTTCGCGGGCCGTCAAACGCCCTTTTAGGTGCTGCTGTTCAATGCGCTTTTCACCGCCTCCTAAGCGTGCTTCTGCTTTCAACTCGCGCAAGCGTTCAATCTTCGGATTATCAGACATGCAGTTCTCCATTAACACATCATAAAAGGGTGTGGGGTGCACCTGACACACCCTTTTACGAGTTATCTCAATTTTTGGTTACTACCATTATTGAACCATATACCAGTCACCTGGTGGTTTCAGTTCACACCTTGAAAAATCGCCGGCTCATGGGCAACCGTAAAACAAGAAACGCATAAACCAGGCATGTTCCTGTAAGACCCAGAGCGAAGGGCCATCGTCCTGTAATCAAAAGGGAAACCGAAGGGTCGGCTAAAAGGGTACGATCTAACCAATAATAAAGCGTGTACAGGCTAACGGCGACCTGGGTCGCCAACCAGGCCCAACGTCGACCTACCCAGAGACCCCAGATCAGTGGGACACCCATCAGCCCCCAAAACACGTTCCTCAGCGCAAGGTACCAGGGCGGAACAGTCAGAGGCAGGCTTTGCAGGAAATCCCAAGAACGCAAGGCTTCAGCAAAACCATACCAGCTCAGGGTCGTATAACTTAACACCATCAGGATGAGCAGCGTTACGACGAAAGGGCGTTTGCGCTTGGAAATTGGAAATTGGAAATTAGATGTTGGAGTTTGAGATTTAGTCACTTTATGAATTCGAGAATGAACTGGCAACTCGACGTAACATGAGTTAAGGAAGTGGCACGTCAACAGGTTTTTCTGGGCGGAAGGCATCACCACCGCAAATCCAGTTCCAGTCGGCGATGACGATATCTTCGACCTTCTGGCTGGGTGCAACTGTAACGGCTTTCAAATCCTGGTCGCAGGATAGCGGCCACTCTCCGGTATAAGCCGCGCTGACATAGGGCGTACCATCGATGCCCTGGCCATAGGCTACCACATGATAGTCTCCTGGGGGCACAGTCATCTGATAATTTGGATGTCTCGTAGGGGTAGTATGGATCCACCAGTAGGTTCCATCATCCAGATTGAAGAATACCACTACCACCATCATCGGCCCTACGATGGGATCGTTCATATAGGGCGGGGCGTCGGCCATATTCACCCAACCAGAGATCACCCCTGGGGTCTGATCTTGCTCGACAGCAGGATCAGGCGGTTGGGCATCTGGGGAGCGATAGATATGTGGGGCCATCCACAAAGTAAAGTCGTCAGCAGTATTTCCATCGGCATCACGGACTGCCAGCACAAAGCGTACCGACTGTCCGGCCAGCGTGCTGAGGTCAACGGCGATATTGACAATCCCATCCCCGGCCTGATGCGGCCATTGCCAAGAACCAGAATGATATTCACCAGCCGCATCGTAGTATTCCAGGGCGTACTTCACATTGCAGGCTGCATCGCCCTGACAGGCCAGCGCGGTGCGAAACTGATCACCGGGCCATACTTCGAAAAGCGGGTAGATGCCAAAGATGGCCGTCCCAATAGATCCTTGCTGCGGTACCACAATCAACGACGACACTTCGATAGCCGTATTGCTCTCGGCAAATGCTAAATGGGTATTCGTGAAATAGCCCTGCTCAATTTCATCGAGGTTGCTTGGACAGGGGGTGATATAACTCCCGCCGTTGGCCCATTGCGCGTCGCAGACTCGGGCGACGAAATCATAAGCTACAGACCCCGGTTCAGGGGTCATGACGGGGGGGGCAGCAGGCGCAGGTGGTGGAGGTAGGGTTTCCGTAAAAATCGGCGTGGATGTAGGCGATGGTTGGGTGGGCTGAACCTGCTCAACGGTAGGCGATGGCGAAGCCATTTGTGTTTCTTCCTGCGTGGGAACGGGTGTAGCCGAGGGCGGTGGGACATTGGTCGGCGTTTCAGGTGACGACGTGCTCAGGTTACATGCTAGCAATACGAATATGCATAAGAAAAGAGCAAACCAGTATTTCTTCATAGATACTCCAAGCCAGAAGAATGGGGGTGAGTGGGGTGCAAAGCACCCACTCACCCCCATTCTTCTGGACAATTTATATTGCCAGCGTTATTTTGCCCAATTGCTGCTCACTCTCCAGGCGGGATTGCGCAGCGGCGGCTTCTTGCAGTGGAAAGGTTCTGTCCATTGCGACGCTGAGTTCCCCAGCGAATACCAGGTCCATGACTGTGGCAAAATCTTCCAATGTACCCATGGATGAGCCGATGATGGAAAGATGCTTGCTGAAAACATAGCGGTTATCGATCTCGAATTTCGCTCCGCCAGTATTGCCAACCGTGAGGATGCGCCCACCCTTACGAGCAGCACGAAAGCTCATTGGAAAGGTGGTGCCCACATTATCAACAACGACATCAACACCTTGTCTCTCGGTCAAATTGAAGATGCTCCTGGCCCAATTCTCCTCTTTGCTGCGATCGATCAAGTGATCCGCCCCCAGTGACTCAGCAAAGGCTAGTTTTTCGGTATTGGAACCAACCACATAAACGTCCACACCGATGTATTTGGCGACCTGGATGCTGGCAGTATTGACTCCCCCAGAAGCACCCACGATAAGCACTTTCTCTCCCTGACGCAGTTTGCCGCGCGTGATCAGGGAATGCCAGGCGGTATGATATACCAGCGCAGCCGCCGCTGCTTTAGCCGCATCAAATCCCTCAGGCAATATACGCAACTGTCGGGCGGGAACCACAATGTACTCAGCGTATGTGCCAGATGTGGTTTCCCCGATCAGATGCCAATCATCGCAGAGATTGTCGCGACCTGACTGGCAAAAATCACATTCGCCACAACCAATATTTGAATTGATCACCACCCGATCTCCCACCTGCCACTCAACCACACCCTCTCCAAAAGCAGCCACTTCTCCTGCGCCGTCTGCACCAGGGATATTGGGAAGCTCCAAATTGATGCCCGGCCATCCGTTGCGGACCCATAAATCCAGGCGGTTTAGGGCCGCGGCTTTGAGTTCGACGAGCACTTCACCGGGACCGGGTTCGGGAGTGGGAAAATCGGCGTATTGGAGGACTTCAGGGCCTCCATGTTGATGAAAGAGAACGGCTTTCATAGTTGAGGGAGGATACCTGAAAAATAGGGTGTGCCTGGGGGGTGCTGCGCACCCCCCTGGCACACCCTATTTTTCGGTAAATTTCGACTAAGGAGTCTCAATCTCCAAATCGTCAGACCACACTTCGGGTTGGCCGTACGCATCGACCAAGGGTTGATCCGAAGTAATACCCACGCGACAGAAGTATCGTCCCGGGGGCAGATTAATTTTCAAGATGCCCTTTTGAGCCGGTATCTCGTGAGAGAGAACTTCATCGTAGATTACATAGCGGTAATTGGTCGAAGTGGGTGAGAAGTCAGCTTCGGTTGTAAACACCACACTATCGATAAACAGGGCCATGAACCCCCCTGCAGCTTGATCATATGGGCGAGTTATCTGCCAAATCTGCTCCCCTTCGGGAATAGAGAATGGGCCAACTCGCTCCCAGATCCACTGGTTGGTATCTTCTTCTAGTACATCTGCAAAGGAGTATGAGGCACCCGCCAGTTGCACATATCCCGGAGAACCATCAACCACGCGCTTGTAATACCGCACCCAGGCATAAGCTTCAGTGAGAACAGGTAGACTGGTGCGTTGCCTGGCGAACTGGCTGCCATAGCTATCTGCCAAATACCCCTCACCCTGCCAACCATCCACAAAAGCGGCATCCGCTTTCCACCCCGGTCCCTGCTCGAAGTTCTCGGCCTCGATCCAGAGCACATCTTCTTTTTCTTGTTCACAGGCAAGGCGCAAGGAAGAAGTCGCTCCACCACTCAACTCCCAGCCCAATTGCTGAGGTTGACTCTCTTCATCGAGGTAGCTTAGCTGCAATCGAACCGGGATGCATGCCGGCTGCGTCAAAACCGCCGCAGCGATACGATAGCGATCAAAGAAGTTGCCTTCTCGGAGACTGCCTCCTGGGAAGCAGCGCAAGAGAGTCTCCCGCAGGGCGTCCCATTGCTGGCGTTGAGAGGACATCTCTTTATCGAGCAGGACATCTACGCGCTCCCAACGGTAGGCATACTCCGCTAAATGGGGTAGAAAATCCTCGACAGGGATCTGGTTATAGGCTATGTCTACCTGCTCTGCGCTCAACTCGTGACGTATATACAGTTCCGCGATTTGCCACTCGACAAACAAAGGCTCATCTGCCCCTGGCCAATAAGGCATAAACAGATGGGCATCATTCTCAGCGGCATCCAGGGCTAACTCACCGATCTCACGGCGGATTTGCCGATCCGAAGGGTCGCCAACGGCGTTGAAGTACAGATAAAAGTTATAAAGCGGCAACCAAGCCAAAACGGCGATGCCGAGAATCCAACCTAAAGGACGCAGGGTAGACCCTAAAAAACGCGCCAACTCTCTGATCAGGATATAGCCCCCCAGGGCAATTAATCCATAGATTGCCGGCAGGCCTGGATAATATACGCGTCCAAAAGGTGAGGCTGTCAACACGGGAACGGGGATCCAGATAAAAATCATCCAGGTGAACAGCCACAAGGAGACTCTACGGCGCAAGGTCGCCAGGGCAATCAACAAACCCAAAACCAACAGGGGCAGCAAAAGGCTGTTAAGGATTGGACCCTGGCGATTGTAGATGAAATCGAAACGCGTTGCGACGAAAACCGATTGGGCGACTTCGCCCAGATTCTGCCAGAGCGTAAGCCACCAATCCCCATCCCAACCCTTCTCGTCAATTTTGTAATAAGACAGGCGGCTAGAGAAATATGGCGCCAAGAGCGGGATCGTCAACAGGGGTGGCAGGAGAAAGGCAGCCACATACTTGACACTCTCTTTCAGGGCCACACGCTCTTTGAATAGCTCGATGATCATCAGCAGCAGCATCACCAGGAACATCGGCAACACCGTGTCATAGGTCAACAAGCCCAACGCTAAAGCAATGCCTCCCAGGGCAAAGATCTCCCAGCGTTTTTTATACAAGGTCAAAGCAAGCAAAGCCAAAGCCAGGATCGGCCAAAGCTTGACATGACTCTCGACATTCGCCAAACGGCTGGCACTGATATCCATTACCGAGATGCTCAACAAAAAGGTTCCCAAGACTGCCACAGGCAAGGGCGCGATTTGGCGCAGCAACCAATAGAACGCCAGCGTACCCAGCAGACTGAAAAGCACCACACCTATTCGAGCAGAGAGAATGCCCACACTCCCCAAGCGCTGGAATGGCGCTTGCATATAGAAGCTCACTGGCAGGGCATCGCGGTGATATTCTCCGCTGGAATCATATTGACCATCCACCATCATGGCGACAACTTCATAGATCCACTTCGACTCATCCCCCTCCACGCCAAAAGGAACATGGGGTAAGGCGTAGAATCGTGCAAAGGCAGCCAAAGCGCAAATCACCACCAACAGCACCCATTCAATTTCAGGTGACCATTTTGCGGGGAATTCCAGATCATCTCGCAGCCGTTCATGCGCTAACACGGCCCAAGAGATAAACCCCAATATTGCAACCCCGTAGAGCACCCCCCCGCCGATCAAAGATTGGAGTGCTTACATCCACTGCCCCATCCCCGCCAGGGTCAGCGCGGCTAACAGCAGTGCCAATTCACCGCCAAAACGCACTCGCCGCCACTGCGCCCAGACCAGGGTCAACAGGCTGGCGATGCTACCTACCAAAGAGATTGCTATGCCAATATGGTTATCATTCTTATGTAAATAATCCCTTAGCCAGTGCAGGCTGAAGAAAGGTCGCCCAGCTTTGTTGGGGAGAATTGGGATTTCACCCCCAATCCGAGGTGGGGCAAATAACAACAAATAGAGCACTCCACCGGCGATCAGCAGGATCAAGGCAAGGCGCCATTTTTCTTTCCAAAGAGAAGCGTGCCAGGGGCTGGGCGGACCCCCATCATCCAGGTCATCAGGGCTGCTCGGACGAGGTTCGAGAGGCTCCTGTTCCTTTACATCTTTTTGATACCCTTTGAAGCGCGCCCAAAACAACCACACCCAACTGAGTCCGGCTGCCACGACTGGCAGTAAAATCATCCAGAAGGAAAAGTTTTCCATAGTTACCCAGCCCCCATGGATAGCGACATCAGCGCAACCCCGTTTCCAGGCGAGAGATCACCAAGCGTTGGATCTCGCTGGTGCCTTCATAGATCTCGGTTATCTTGGCGTCGCGGAAGTAGCGTTCAACTGGATATTCCTTCGAATAGCCCATGCCGCCGTGGATCTGCACAGCATGGTGCGCGCAGAACATGGCCGTCTCTGAAGCGAACAACTTGGCCATGGCTGCTTCCAAAGTATAGCGTTTGCCAGATACCTTGTTCTCTTCCTTTGCGAGAGCCGCCTGATAGATCAGCAAGCGCGCCGCTTCAATGCGAGTTTTCATGTCGGCAAGCTTGAACGAGGTGCCCTGGAACTGGCCGATCTTCTTGCCGAAAGCCTCTCGCTCTCGAACGTATTCGAGGCTGGCTTCATAAGCGGCCTCGGCAATGCCTAAACCCTGCGAGGCAATGCCAATGCGGCCGGCGTCCAGCACCGTCATAGCGATCTTGAACCCCTGGCCCTCTTCACCCAGACGATCTTCGACAGGGCAGCGATAACCTTCGAAGAGGATTTCGCTGGTGCCTGAGGCGCGGATGCCCAGTTTGGGTTCCTTTTTGCCGCGCGAGAAGCCTGGCTTATCGACATCGATCAGAAAGGCGGTGATGCCCCTGTGCCCCTGCTCGGGGTCGGTCATAGAAAACAGCACAATATACCCCGCCACCGGTCCGCTGGTCACCCAGGATTTGCGCCCATTGATGATGTACTCATCCCCCTCGCGCACAGCCCGGCTGCGCATCGTGGCTGCATCTGACCCTGACATCGGCTCGGTCAGCGAATAAGCGCCGATCTTTTCTCCCGAAGCAACAGGGGTAACGTATTTCTGTTTCTGTTCTTCTGTGCCAAACTTGAGAATGCCGTAATTGAACAAGGAATTATTCACCGACATGATCGTGCCGTGAGAAGCATCCACCTTACAGATCTCTTCCAACGCCAGAACATATGCCAGTGTGTCCATACCCGCTCCCCCGTACTCTTCAGGAACTTCGATCCCCATAAAACCCATCTCGCCCATCTTCTTGATCGTTTCGATAGGAAAATCACCCGTTTCATCAAACTCGGCTGCAATGGGAGCGATTTCATTACCCGCGAAATCGCGCGCCGCCATACGAATCATTTCGTGTTCTTCAGAAAGCGTGAAATTCGGGCCTACAGATGTCATATTTATCCTCCGTGGATGCAGTATAATCGCAAATTGCATTCGTGATTATAGCATGGGTAGAGCGCTATTTAATACTGTTGTAGACCCCAGGGGTTCATGCCACAACTGGGGTTGAAATATCTTCTACACTTACCACGATTCAGATATACACACGATATTGAGAGAACCCCTGGGGTCTTGCATAAGATGAAACCCTACTTCCTTCGACCTGCAACTGCCGCTGATATTCCCCGCATTCGATCCCTGGTGATCGCAGGACATATCAATCCGACTGGTTTGGACTGGAAACGCTTCATCGTGGCCATCGCCGCAGGTCCAAAAGCAGAAGTCATTGGATGCGGTCAGATCAAACCTCACCGCGATGGCTCGCACGAATTAGCCTCTATCGTAGTGGAACCAGCCTGGCGCGGCCGAGGCGTGGCGCGCAGCATCATCGAGCACTTGATCGCCTCCAAAGAGGCGTCCAAAGAGGGTCCCCTCTACCTGATGTGCCGCTCTGCTTTGGGGCCACTCTACGAGAAATTCGGTTTCCAGGAACTCACATATGACGAGATGCCGAGATATTTTCAGCGCGTATCGAAATTATCGAGCATTATCGAAATCTTGCGCAAAGAGGGAGAAACACTGTTCGTCATGAAACGTTAGCACGTTCAACGTTTGAACGTTATTACTTGCAACCTACTAACGCTTTTCCGGAACTTGGCTCATGGCATACTCTGCCAATGCCGTGATCGTCAAGCTGGGATTCACGCCTGGGTTGGCCGGCATCATCGAACCATCGACCACATACAGACCAGGGTAATTGTGCACCTGGCAATCCAGACCGATGACCCCTTCCTGGTCATCCCGTCCTATGGGAACGCCTCCCATAAAGTGTGCCGTGGTGGGGAAATTGAACAGACTGTCTGTAAAAGCTGCCTGGGGTATACCATTGACTTTTTCTGCCAAAGAGCGGGTCACCTGGTTGCCAATAGGAAGTTGGCGCGGGATGGGTTTATCCTTATCTTCCTTGAGCACCACTCCCTTTTTGAATAAGGTGAAGGGATTTCTCCCCAGGCGCACGTGGGTTAGATTTTCCTCGACCTGCATCACCAACAGGATTGTTGTATAACGCGCCCAGCGAGAAAAGAACTTGGCATACAGAAAGTCGATGGGATGGCGAACGATCTCCCAGAAAGTTCTCAGAAATCGGCCCAAGATATTGGATTCGCCATCCAGCAGCGGCGCTGTCAGGGTGCGGATAAAGGATGAGCCATCGGAATAGCGTACTGGTTCAACGCGGGTGACATCATCGGCCTGGAAGATGGATGTGATGGCGATCCCTTCAGAGTGATCGATGTGCTTGTCGCGGGTAGTCACTCCCAAGATATTTTCGCTGTTGGTGCGAACTTGATCCCCTAAGGTATTTGATATAAGCGGCAGCGATCTCGACTCATCGCGACAGCGTAAGAGCAATTCCAGCGTGCCTAAAGCGCCTGCGGAAACCACCACATTGCGAGCGCGCACTTGCTTTGCGGGTTTGACAAACCATGCTGTTGAGCTGTGATACACAATCTCATACTTCGCCCCATCCGGCTGATTCGTCGACAAAGGGCGAATATCACTCACCTTGACTTCGGGAATGATCTCTGCACCCCATTTCTCAGCAAAATACAGATAATTTTTCAAAAGCGTGTTCTTGGAATTTTCTCGGCAACCCACCATGCATCCCCCGCAGTGAGTACAACCTGCCCGATCAGGTCCTTCGCCACCAAAATAGGGATCAGGGACGGTCTGCCCCTCCATCTCGGGCTCTGAGAAGAAGACGCCCACTTCGGTTGGTGTAAAAGTATCTCCGCGGCCCAGCTCTGCAGCAATCTCTTTCATTTTCTCGTCTGCGAACCACAGCTTGGGATTGGTCGCTACCCCAAGCATGTGGCGAGCAGTCTTATAGTGAGGCGCTAGAACAGTCTGCCAATCCGCCAAATGATGCCAGCCGGGAGCCTGGAACAAACGATCATCAGGCTCCATGAGCACATTGGCATAGGTCAGGCTGCCACCGCCAACCCCACTACCATGCAGGGCTAACAAACCATTCAAAAACGTCATCTCAAAAAAGCCGAAGCAGCGCAGAGCTGGCAGCCACAAAAATTTGAAGATATTCCAATTCGAATTGGGAAAATCTTCATCTTCAAAGCGCTTGCCCCTCTCTAGCACAAGCACGGAACAACCCTTCTCTACCAACCGCATGGCGGATACGCTGCCCCCAAAGCCAGAGCCGATGACTACGTAATCATAAACTTCTTTCATTAATCCTCCATTGACGATACTCAGCGGTCATCTTGGTTCCTACATACAAAACTGAGGCGTTCGTAGTAGCAACTTCAGTTGCATTATCATTGTCGGACGACTAAAGTCGCCACTACAAGCCTATTGATAAACGTACGTACTGTTGGAGAAGCCCGAAAATTGGGGGTGGCACGCAAAGCCGCTCCGCAGCCCTGCCACCCCCAATTTTCGGAATTTCTCGCTAAGTTGACATTGTCAAAGTACGTATTTTCGATGACCTGGCGGGTAACGCTCTCGATCTCTTCTAACGAAGAACCACGCGCTTTCTCCAAACGGGCAAAACGCTTGCTGAACTGATCCCTAGCATATTCTATAAAGACATCTTCCACCAGGCCAAATGGAACCGGATCGTAGCAAGCAAAAGCATCTCCAATTACACCCACCGCTGGGATCAGCAATCCGCGATGCTGCCCTGGCATCAGGTCATTTTCTTCCAACATCGAATATAATGCGTGATAGCCTGTCTCTGCCAGCACCCCTTCGACGATCATGTTATAAGTCACCGATGCCTGGACCTGGGCCGAAGGAGAGGCATCATCTAGCATTTGGCGGTCAGCCGTCTGCAGTCTGTGCTCACTCACCTGCAATCTGTTGGGACATCATCACTAATTCGACTCGCTGGGAATAGCCAACCTTCTCCCAAAAATCGATTGCGCCCTGGTTATCGCCAAAGACAAACAGGTGGCATTTACCAATTCCGATGCGCATCAAAGCGTACATGCAGCGCCCTACCAGGGAGCGCCCAATGCCCTGGTGTCGGTGAGATTTGGTAGTTGCCAAATGGTGGATATACCCTCTGCGGCCATCATGTCCACAAAGGGCGGCCCCAACAATCTTTCCTTCATCAATGGCCACAAAGCTAAATCCTGGGTTGCGCGCCATAAAGCGCTTGATGCCTTCTTTAGAGTCCGCATCACTAAGACCAATCCCCTCGCTCTCCTTCCAAAGCGCGTGCACTAGATCATAATCTGCAATTGTCATCTCGCGTATCTCAACACTCACCGTATCCTCCTCACAAATAACCGCAAAGACGCTAAGATCGCAAAGATTGTGTGCACTGAAAAATGTCTTAGTGTTCTTTGCGTCTTGGCGGTAAATATATCATTCTACTTCTACTGCTAAGGCAACCGCCTCTGCCCCACCCAGGCACAAGGATGCCAAGCCACGCTTGAGGCCACGGTCCTTGAGGGCATAGATCAAGGTTACTAATACACGCGCCCCGCTGGCTCCAATGGGATGTCCTAAAGCGATGGCCCCACCATGCACGTTGACCTTATCCCAATCCCAACCCTGATCTGCCAGGGCGTAACCATCAGCCAATACCTGGGCGGCAAAGGCCTCGTTGAGCTCGATCAGATCGATATCTTCGAAAGTCCAACCGATCTTCTCCAGAACAATCGGCATGGCCTTGGCAGGAGCATAGAACAGATACTTGGGTTCGACAGCCGCCTGTCCATAGCCTATGATGCGGGCCAGAGGTTTGCTGCCCATCTCTTCAGCTTTAGCCCTCGAAGAAACCACCAAGGCTGCCGCACCGTCATTCAGGCCAGGGGCATTCCCTGCGGTCACTTTGCCACCTTTGACAAAGGCTGGACGCAGCTTTGCTAGAGCTTCGAGGGTAGTATCACGGCGGGGGGCTTCATCTGTATCGAAAAGCGTTACCACACCCTTGCGGCCTTTGACTTCAACAGGGACGATCTCATCTTTGAATTTACCCTCATCTATGGCTTCAACGGCTTTTTGGTGACTGTTATAAGCCAATTCATCCATGGCTTCACGAGAGACATCGTATTCCTCGGCAATGAACTCAGCAGCGTTGCCCATACCCCAGTTCTCGAAGGGATCCCATAAGCCGTCGTGAAGCAGTGCATCTGTGAACTCAGCATGCCCAAAGCGCAATTCGCCGGAACGTCCACGCACGAAATATGGGGTGCGGCTCATACTCTCAAATCCGCCGGCCACAAAGAGATCGCCTTCCCCAGCGCGGATGGCCTGGGCCGAGAGCATCACAGCCTTCAAGCCCGAACCGCAGACTTTATTCAAGGTGGTCGCCCCAACCGATGCGGGCAGACCCCCAAAAATAGACGCCTGTCGGGCAGGGTTCTGGCCTAAACCCGCCGACACTACATTGCCCATATAAACCTCTTCGATATCGATTGGCTCAGGGATGCCGGCGCGTTTGACGGCTTCCTCGACAACAATAGCACCCAACTGAGGAGCTGTGAACCCACTCAAACTTCCCTGGAACCTCCCAGAGGGAGTCCGCACGGCGCTCAGAACGACGGCTTCATTGTGCTTGTCGGACATGAAAGAACCTCCTAATGTCTGTTTTGTAGTGACTAGATCGACACTAGCACATTCACGAGAACTTCCGAAAATAGGGGGTTACGGGGGGGGGGCCCCCCCCCCCCCCCCCCAAATTTTTGGGGTTTGGTGTGGGTGGTGCCATTGTCAAGTTAGTAATCTTGCTGAATTTTGAAAACTGTTCAATAATCTACACTAATTTATGCTCGCTTTCGAATACAGGTTTTCCATCCAGGATGCGCTGAGGAGAGAAAATCGAGAGATCTAGCACTGGGGTCTGTCCTAAGATCAATTCTGATAGATAGCGTCCAACTGCATGGCACTGTTGAAAACCATGCCCTGAAAAACCGTTCGCTAGCATAAAGCCCTTCAACATTGGCCACTCGCCTAATATGGCGTTGCCATCAAATGTGTTGACTGCATATAAGCCAGCCCAGCCGCGGGAGATCTTGAGACGATCAAATGCAGGGATATACTCGACCAGCTCTGGCCAAAGATGATCGATAAACACCTGTCTGCTCCAGTCAAACTCAAAGCCAACTGGATCATCCGGTAGACTTTTTCCGGCCATAAAGATGTTGGCATGTTCCTGGATCAAATACAGACCGGAAGGAAATACCGTCAAGGGATAAACCACATCGGTCTCGATATTCGTCTCCAAGACAAACACCTGGCGCTTGATTGGATCGATTGGCAATTCAACTCCGATGGTGCTCGCCATCTTCTGTGCCCACGCTCCTGCGCTGTTGACTACGAAATCTGCTTTTATTTCATTCCCAGAAGTCAGGCGCACACCGGTTACCCCGCCATTGTCTGCTAGGATTTGATTTACTTCTGCATCTATATATTCCGCCCCCAATGCTACTGCCTTATTCTTATAGCTCATTAAAACCGCGTAGGCATCCATGGTGCCATCCAGGGAACTGTAGCTGCCGCCAGCTAACTGATCTACTTCAAACAACGGAAATCGTTCATTAATCTGAGCTGAACTCAGCCACTCTACTGGGCACCCCAGGCTTTGTTGGGTGCGCAAACCAATCAGAGTTGCTTCTTTTCCAGCTTCATCGGCAAAAAATAAGTTGCCTTGTTGACGAAATGCGATATCTGGCCTGACTCCACCCACTTCCATATCTTCAGAAAAGCTTGCCAGTACTTCAAGCCCGTATTTTGAGATCTGTATGTTTTCTTTGACATTGAACTGCACACGGATGTTGGCATCCGATAACACCGTTGAATTGAATTCATAAGAAGGATCTTTTTCGATGATGGCAACCCTGATCTGAGGCTCTTTCTTCAATAAGTTATAAGCGGTAGCACACCCCATCACGCCGCCCCCAACCATGATTGCATCATAGGAGTTCTTTGCTATTGCCATTAACGCTCCTTATTTGCATGGATATAAGAAATGCTAGGTTCTTTAGGAATTCACGTTCAGCGTTCCTGCGCCCTTGAGAGCATTTTACATCTTGATAAACGCATTCAACATGATGCTGACCAGTACAAAATGTTCATAACCATGCTCTTTGATATTGCGATACTTCAAATATCTGAACAGCCCAACCAACAGGTTGTCGCAGAATCAAAAGTCGCGTGACAAGTATTGTAGCAGAGAATCAACCCCATGAATGATGTCAAACGATAAGAAAATCGGGGATTTCTGGCATAAAAATTGCAATTGCCTCTTGACTTTTTAGAACAATTGTTCTATATTTAAACGAAGAACGTATGTTCTATTCACTATTGGATGACAGTTTACCTTATCTAACTGGAGGAGGTTTACCATGTTATCACAGATGACTATTTTCCAAAGACGGGTGCAA
>CAZUSV010000069.1:0-26807 GCA_964622645.1 uncultured Anaerolineales bacterium | reverse complement strand
ATTTTGATAAACAGGAGGTCAAAATGATTTACAAATTCTTCAAAGCGTTGGATGATAAGTTTCCCTTCGAGCAGGCCAAAGCCCACTGTGATGTCCCTTGCGGCATCTACGACCCGATTGTTGCACAAATCAACGCCCTGACGGTTGTGCGCATGATGGACTTGATGGCTGCACTAGAAGGTGAGGGTGTGGCTTACGAGAATAGCATGTCCCGCTACGTGGCTGTCAAAGAAGAGCATGCCGAGAAAGCCAAACACGAAGTACGTATCATTTGGGGCGATTTCATCAGCCCGGATCATGTTGCGCAATATCCCGAACTCCCTGAGTTGGTGCACAAGATCATGAAATTGGGTTCTAAAGCCCGCCAGACTGCTGACCGAGAAGCCGGTGTAGCTTTCGTGGAAGCCATCAATAAGTTTGCTGAGATTTTCTGGGCCATCAAGGGTGTCAACACCAAAAAGGCCAAGGCTCCTTACGCTCCGGCGTTGGAAATGGTTTACGCCGATCTGTAGTATTTGCTTTGGCTATAAAGCCTGACAAAATGATTTTTTGAAAGGAAGGTGTGTGGTGCGTCTGCACCACACACCTTTTTTCAACGAATGATTCGTGGTGAGATACACTGGATATGATAAAAATCATTAAAGTAACCGGTAACAGCCTCTCACCAGAGTTCCGAGAAGGAGATTTTGTAGTGCTCGCCACCAAGGCATGGCGGTTTTTGCGAAGCCCCTTCTTTTTTTCCTTAAAACCGGGGGATGTGCTTGTTTTCCGTCACGAAGAGCACGGGACTATGATCAAAAAATTTGACCATTATGAGGATAATGGGGATAAACTGTTTGTTATCGGCACCCACCCCCATAGCGTGGATAGTTCTCAGTTTGGCCCAATCGAAAAAGAAGCCCTGATTGGAAAAGTGCTCTGGCATATTTCCAAATCACGTTCGTAGTGATGCACGATAGCTATTCTTTGGGAGAAATAGAGATATAATCGGCGCATGCAACCGCCCTCGAAGCCCCCTGTTCCCCCACAAATAGCAATTCCCTTTGGCATTCTGGCCGTTTCGACATCTTCCATATTCATCCGCTTTGCCCAGGCTGAAGCGCCTTCGATCGTCATCGCCGCGGGACGTCTGACACTGGCAACCATCATCTTAGCAGGCGTCGCACTCTACCGTCATCGCGCTGAACTGCGCTCTCTCACACGCCGAGAATTAGGCCTGGCCTTGCTCTCTGGTTTTTTTCTGGCGATCCATTTTGCCACCTGGATCACTTCCTTGGAATACACTACTGTGGCAAGTTCTGTGGTTTTGGTAAGCACTTCGCCCCTGTGGGTGGCTTTATTGGCCCCACTGACTATTCGAGAACCCGTCGCTCGACCTGTGTTTTGGGGCATGGGCTTAGCACTACTTGGGGGCACGATCGTTGGCCTGAGTGATTCTTGCTCTTGGACTGGGAGAGGCATGTCCTGCCCTCCTTTTTCCGAATTTGTAGCCGGGGAGGCCTTTTGGGGAGATTTTTTAGCCCTGGCAGGAGCCTGGACAGGCGCCGGATATCTGCTCATTGGGCGACGTTTGCGGGAGAATATGTCCCTGATTCCGTATATCTTCGTCGTCTATGGCATGGCTGCTGTAATGTTGAACGTGTTCATGTTCTCGTCGGGAGAATCGCTATCAGGGTATCCTCCCATGGTATATGTGTGGTTGCTGCTGTTGGCATTGGTTCCACAACTGCTGGGGCATTCGACATTCAATTGGGCATTACGCTACCTTTCGGCAGCCTATGTCTCGGTTACGTTGTTGGGTGAACCGATAGGCTCAGCCATTCTGGCATATTTCTTCCTCAAAGAGGTGCCCTCAGCCTTGATGGTGTTTGGTGCTATACTTATTCTTGTTGGCATCTATATTGCCTCTCGGAGTGAGTAGTTCGATAATGTCAACTTCGCGAGAACTTCCGAAAATAGGGGGTTACGGGGGTGCGGAGCACCCCCGTAACCCCCTATTTTCGGACTTCTCGTCTGTAAGTTAACATTGTCAAGGTAGAAACCTTATCGACTGTGGATTGAAATGTTCACTATTGGAGCTTTCGTAATCATATTTGATGATCAAAAACGGACACTTTTATGTCACCGCCGTGATTATGATATATGGAATCTCCCAGGCGGGCGCGTTGAGAGCGGAGAACTCCCGACCGAAGCAGCCATCCGGGAAGTATGTGAAGAAATCGGATTAATAATTGAGCTAAAGCGATTGGTTGGTGTTTACGGAAAATCTTACCGGGATGAAATGGTATTTGTGTTTGAGGGCGATCCAGTCAGTGGAAACATCTCCCCAACAGATGAGTCAGACGATTGTGCCTACTTTGGTGTTAATGAAATCCCGATAAATACTATTCCTCATCATGTAGAGCGGATTCATGATGCTTTAGATGGCTGTTCAGAACCGATATTCAGATGTCAATCTGGTATTTCGACGAAAGAGTATTTACGGCAACTGGGTAGATCGTAGAAATATTCATCCTTATTTATGGCTCAAAAGAGACGTTCATCAGCAAAGAGAAGCCGCAAATCAGCCCCTTCACAGCAAACCTGGATGGACAGGGTAGTCAGTGTGTGGCTGCGCTTCGAGCGCTTCGCATGGGATATTGGTGGAGTAGCGGTCTTGGCGGTAACGCTGTTGGTTCTGCTGGGGCTGATTGCTCCTGGTCTTGCCGGTGGCTCCCTGGTTTCAGCGCTGACCAACTTCTTACGGCGCTGGTTGGGGTGGGGGAGTCTGGCGCTAGTGTTAGCCGGAGGCGCGTGGGGGTTGTTCATGCTGAGGCGGCGCGTGGGTGAAGCACCCAATGTGCGCTGGATGCGCGTCCTGGCCTTGGAATTGGCGGCTTTTGCTTTCATGACTTTGCTGACATTGATCAATGGGAGCGAATTACAGCGCGCCGAACAAGGATTAGATGGTGGTTTGGTCGGCTGGGGGTTGTCCGAACTCCTAGCGATGGTGCTGCCTTCGCTCTTGGCGATGGGTTTGGTTTTTGTGGTGTTCTTTGTATCCTTAGTGATTGGTTTGGATCTAACGAGCAAATTGAGCGTACTGATCGAGAAGAGCCTGAGAGCAAGACCAACTCAGAGCATACCAGGATCAACTGCGCCTGCAGTCAGCGTTGCTCCCGTTGAAGAAGCCGAATCCCTCGCCAGTACAACGCGCAAGTCCCCCAAGAAACCGCCGCGGGTAGCGCCAGAATATCGGAAACGCTTCCGGGTCGAACAGAATGGTGATGAGCGCCCTGCCACCCCAATCCCTCGCTCTGAGGATCTACCCAGTTTGGATTTATTATCCAGCGAGCGAGCGGCGCGCCCTAGTGAGCGACACATCAACCAGCGCGCTGGGATGATCGAACAAACCCTGGCGGAGTTTGGCATTCCTGCCAAAGTGGTCGGATTCCAGGTTGGACCTACGGTGACGCAATTTGCCGTCGAGCCTGGTTATATTGCTAAACCGGGGGCAACGGAGGATGAGATTGCCAGGTTGCGTAAAGTACGCGTCTCGCAAATCGCCGGATTGCAGCGCGATCTCACCCTAGCATTGGCTGCGGAGCGCTTGAGGATCCAGGCCCCCGTTCCGGGTCGCTCATATATCGGCGTCGAAGTACCCAATGCCAAATCGTCTGTCGTCCGCTTGCGGCCATTGTTAGAATCGAATGCCTTCCAAAAGGTGAAATCCCCACTGACCATTGCCATGGGACGGGATGTTTCTGGGGAAGCGATTGTGGGAGATCTGGCGACCATGCCCCACATGTTGATCGCCGGGACAACGGGATCGGGCAAGTCGGTGTTTATCGCCGCCGTGACAACCTGCCTGGCGATGAATAACTCACCGAGCGATTTGCGCCTGGTGATGATCGACCCCAAGATGGTGGAGCTGATCCGCTTCAACGGCCTGCCGCACCTTTACGGTAAGGTCGAGACGGATCTGGAACGCATATTAGGGGTCCTGCGCTGGGTTGTGGCAGAGATGGATCGCCGCTATATCATCCTGGAGGAGTCACGCTCGCGCAATATCGATACTTACAACCGCAAAGTAAGCCGACGCAAAGATGGCCAAACCTTGCCGCGCATTGTGGTGCTGATTGATGAATTGGCTGACTTGATGATGTCCGCCCCTGAGCAGACTGAGCATAACCTGGTACGCCTGGCACAAATGGCGCGCGCCACGGGCATCCATCTGGTTTTGGCGACTCAACGACCGAGTACAGATGTGGTCACTGGATTGATCAAAGCTAATTTCCCAGCGCGGGTTTCCTTTGCTGTGGCATCTTCGGTAGACTCGCGGGTGATCCTGGATACATCTGGTGCTGAGCATTTATTAGGCAATGGAGATATGCTTTTCTTACCCCCTGAGGCTGGGAGCCCATTTCGTATTCAGGGAGTTTGGGTTGCCGATCAAGAGCTGGAGCGCATGGTCAACTTCTGGCAGAAATCTTATCAGGCGGCTGAAGGGGAGATTCCCCCCTGGGAGCAGATGCTAGAGAAGGAGGCTGTCTTATCCGATCGTGATGGCTTGATCGAGCAGGCTGTCCGGCTGGTGCAGCAAACCCAGAAAGCCAGCACATCCATGTTACAGCGTCAATTGCGCGTGGGCTATCCACGGGCAGCACGCTTGATGGATGAACTGGAAGAATTGGGCGTAGTTGGCCCCTCCCAAGGTAGCGGTCGGGAACGGGATGTGCTCATCGATGAAGATGATGACCTGATGGATATCCTGGCGGATCGCGATTGATTATTGGAAATATACTGACCGCTTGACAGCCCTAAATCCCTGCGATAGCATACCAAATCACAAAATTTTCAGAAAGGTAGGGTACAGATTGTGACCCAATTGGCAGAAAAACAAAAAAAACCAAAATCGCTAACGGATATGATGCGGGGCCTTTTCAAAGGTGTGCTCGATCCGATCGCAGCTTTTTTACTTAGCATCGGATTGACACCCAATGCACTAACTTTGATTGGACTTCTTGGCAATGCGATTGGAGGTGTTTTTCTGGCGCGAGGGAATATGTTGGTGGGGGGCTTGATCATCTTAGTCATGGTGCCCTTAGATGCCCTTGACGGCACCATGGCCCGCTTGCGGGGGGAGCCATCTGCTTTTGGCGCTTTTGTTGATTCTGTGACCGATCGTTATACAGAGTTAGTAACTTACCTGGGATTGCTGATCTATTACCTTCAGGATGGAGATTGGATTGGCAGTGGATTGGTTTATTTGGCAGCAGCGGGATCGGTGTTGGTTTCTTATGTACGCGCCCGCGCCGAAGCTTTAGGTTACGAAGCCAAGGTCGGCATCATGACTCGATTAGAGCGTTATGTGGTGTTGATTCCAACGTTAATTTTCAATATTCCCAAGATCGGCGTTGGCATTATTGCCCTGCTGGCCAATATCACTGCTATTCATCGTATCGTACATGTTCGCCGTCAGGCCCATGAAGAAATGAAGGCAGGCCAGTAATCGCCAATTTCGGGAAATCTTTTCTGAGTTGACATTGATGAAAAAATCAGCGAAAAAAGAGAAAGATCATGCCTGTTGGATTTAGCGTTGGACCCTTATTTGTACATTTCTATGGCATCATCCTGATGACGGGGGCGGTAGCAGGGGCCTGGTTAGCTCATTACCGTGCGCGGCAAAAAGGCCTGGACACAGAATTTGTCTGGGACAGCCTGACTTGGGTGTTGATTGGTGGCATCATCGGGGCACGTTTGTGGCATATTTTCACCCCTCCCCCTTCGATGGTCGAGCGAGGGATTACGGTGGAGTATTACTTGACTCATCCGTTGGATGCGATTGCGATCTGGCGCGGCGGTTTGGGTATCCCTGGGGCGGTGATCGGTGGCGCTCTGGCTCTGTATATTTTGTGCCGTAAGCGGGATAAGAGCTTTGCCATGTGGGCGGATATCGTTGCTCCTGCCCTGGCATTAGGACAGGCCATTGGCCGCTGGGGAAATTTTATCAATCAGGAATTATTTGGCCTGCCAACAGATTTACCCTGGGGTATATTTATCGATCCCGCCCATCGTGTACCGGGGTATACGCAGTTCACCCACTTTCACCCGACCTTCTTCTATGAATCGATGTGGAATTTGGCCAATATGGCCCTGCTGCTTTGGCTGGGCAGGAGATTTACCGACCAGTTGATTGCTGGTGATTTGATGTTGATCTATCTAATTGGTTACCCCGTCGGGCGTTTCTTATTGGAATTTTTGCGTCTGGATTCAGCCCAGGTAGGGGGGATTAACACCAACCAAACTATCATGGCCCTGGTTGCGCTGGTATCAGCATTGGCGCTTTTTTGGCGCTATAGACGCAGATCGCGCCCAGTTCGGTCTGATGACTGAGCGGGGGAGGCGCAAGTGCCTCCCTTTTCTTTTACCTGTTTCGGAGTTCACACATGATCGTGACGCAAGACCTCACCAAGAAATTTGAAGACTTTATCGCCGTAGATGGGGTCAGTTTACGTGTAAGAGCTGGAGAAGTATTGGCCCTTTTGGGTCCAAATGGAGCTGGTAAGACCACTACTGTGCGTATGTTGACATCAGTTTTGCGACCGACTGTCGGAAGTGCACGTGTGGCTGGCTTTGATATTATCGCCGATAGTCAGAAAGTACGCGCCTCTGTTGGCGTCTTGACAGAAAACCATGGCTTGTACGCACGCATGCCGGCGGTCGAATACCTCGATTTCTTTGGCCAACTCTATTTTATGCGGGCTGGAGTACGCCAAAGGCGTGTTGAGGAACTGCTTGAGCAATTTGGGTTAGCTGACGAACGCCATCGGCGCATTGGGGAATATTCCAAGGGAATGCGACAGAAATTGGCGCTGGCGCGTGCTCTACTGCACAATCCGCCTGTGCTATTGCTCGATGAGCCAACCTCAGCTATGGATCCCGAGAGCGCGCGCTTGGTGCGTGATTCCATTAAGGCTTTACGGTCTGCTGAACGGGCGATTATCATATGCACGCATAACCTGGTCGAAGCTGAAGAGTTGGCTGACCAGATTGCCATCATTCGCCGGGGGGTGATCATCGCTAAGGGTTCACCGATGGCTTTGAAGCAGATCCTCTTAGGACCGGGGGAATTCGAAATTCGTCTGGCAACCCCGCTAAACGGCAATCCTGCCTCACTCCCCTCAGGGGTCACAATCAGCGCTCAAGGAGCCAGGTGGATCCGTTATCGCACAGCTAATCCCGAGCAAGATAACCCCTCGATGCTGCGAGCCTTACTCGATCAGGAGATACCGGTCGTCAGTTTGCATGAAGTGCCACGCAGTCTGGAGCAGGTTTACCTGGAGGCGGTTGCCGCGCCTGATGGCCAGGAGGTATTGAATGTTCACTAGTCTGGCTCCTGCTTTGATCGTCACCCGACGTGAAGTTCGCGACCAGTTCCGCGATTGGCGTATTTTGGTTCCCATATTAGTGTTGACTTTGTTCTTTCCTGCGCTGATGAACTTCACTGCTCGCGAGGCAGTCAGTTTTGTCGCCCGGTATGGCGCGCCGGTGATTGGAGATCGCTTGATCCCATTCCTGTTAATGGTGGTGGGCTTTTTCCCCATTTCGGTATCGTTGGTGATCGCTCTGGAAAGTTTTGTCGGCGAGAAAGAGCGCCGCAGTATCGAACCTTTGTTATCCAGCCCCTTGACCGATCTCCAGTTGTACCTCGGCAAATTGCTGGCCGTGATGTTGCCCCCGCTCTTAGCCAGCTACCTGGGGATTGGAGTCTACTTATTTGGCGTTTACCGCCAGGTAGGGTGGACGCCAGATCCGATCTTACTCGTCCAGGTAATTGCACTGACCACGGTACAGTCGCTGTTGATGGTCAGCGGAGCAGTGGTGATTTCGTCCCAGGCCACCTCTGCGCGGGCGGCTAATTTATTAGCTTCTTTCATCATTGTGCCTACTGCCATGCTGCTGATCGGCGAGAGTATGATCATGTTTTGGGCGCGTTACAATGTGCTTTGGTGGGCGATCTTTGGGCAAATCTTGATCGCTGGCTTACTGGTGCGGACCGGTATTGCGCATTTCAACCGTGAAGAGCTTTTGGGACGCGAGTTGGATACCCTGAACCTTAAGTGGAGCTGGCAAATCTTCTGGGGAGCCATCGTTGGCGATGTTCAATCTCTTTCAGACTGGTTACGCAGGGAATTTGTCGAGACAATCAAGCGAGTATGGCTGCCACTGATGTTAGTGCTGGTGGCTTTTGCAGCAGGAGCTCTGGTCGGTGTTCAACAGGCTCAAATATTTGTACTGCCTGCTGATCTATTAGATATCAGTAATCTGCAACAGGGTTTTGTTCAAGAGATTGAGGGTTTCGAAACTCTGCGCTTCTTCTCACTTGAAAGCGTTCCCTTGGTTTGGGGACACAATTTGAGAGTCGTTTTATTGGCCACGATCCTGGGAATTTTTTCCTTTGGTGTGATGGGTGTGATCGTTTTGATGCTGCCATTCATCCTGATTGGTTATTTCACGGTAACCGCTGCCGGGGCGGGTATTCCTCCAGGAACGTTCTTGACCGCTTTTGTGCTCCCTCATGGGATTTTAGAGATTCCAGCGATCGCATTAGCTGGTGCGGCGATTTTGCGTTTGGGCGCCACCCTTTCTACTCCAGCTGAGAACCGTACCATTGGTGAGGCATTGCTGCATTCCCTGGCTGATTGGGCAAAAGTGATCATTTTTTTGGTGTTACCAATGCTTCTAGGTGCTGCAATCTTAGAAATTTTCGTCACCCCTGGGGTTGCTATGCGTATGTTCGGAAATTGACAAATCCGTTATATAATACTTAAGTACTAATTACTTCTTCTTATCATTTGATTTACAATACAATTACCATGGCTGAAGTCATTTTTCTGGGAACAGCGAACGCCATCCCCAGCGAAGAACACGAGAACACCCATATTGCCATAAAAAGTCAAAATCGCTTTATTATGATCGATTGCGTGGGCAATCCTCTGGTTAGGATTAAAAAAGCTGGCTTAGATTATCGCTATTTGACTGATCTGTTCTTAACTCATTTCCATCCTGATCATGTTTCGGGTGTGTCGCTACTTCTGATGAATATGTGGTTGTTGGGGCGTCAACGCCTGGTCAATATCTATGGGTTGCATCCTACATTAGATCGCATGGAGCAGTTGATGGATGCCTTTGGCTGGCAAGATTGGCCGGATTTCTTCCCTGTAGCATTCCATCGCTTACCTGCGGAGCGCATGACCCTGGCTTTGGATGATGAAGAATTTCGAATTTACACTTCACCTGTTCGGCATATGATCCCAGCCATGGGCCTGAGAGTGGAGGTTCATAAAAGTGACAAAGTGTTGGCATATTCCTGTGATACTGAACCCTGTCTGGCGGTAGAAGAATTAGCCGCAGAGGCTGACGTGCTCATTCATGAAGCTACTGGCCAATCTCCTGGACATTCATCCGCTGCTCAGGCCGGAGAAATTGCCAAAAAAGCCCAGGCATTATCCCTGTACTTGATCCACTACGATATCAGGAGTGATGATCCCCAAAGGTTGGTTACAGAGGCACAAAACACATTTGATGGGCCGATCACGCTGGCTGAAGATTTTATGACAATTCAGCTATAAACTTGTCTTGGTAAATTGAAAGACCCTGGTTGGAAGCATATCCTGGCCAGGTTCTTTTGAGTTCAGGCTTATGGTGTGATCACCATCCCTCTAGGAATGGGGTCCAGTCCTGATTGTTTGTAGTATATCTTCCAAAGATATAATAGGCTGAAGAGGAGGGGATGGCAGGAATCCTGAGCAACTTCAATCCAGCTTGTTTGATCGTGCGACCGCCCTTGCGGTGGTTGCATGACGCGCATGCAGTTACCAGATTCTCCCAGGAATGGTCGCCTCCCAAACGGCGCGGGATCACGTGGTCTACCGTCAGGTTCTTCTTGCGTTGACCACAATATTGACAGGTGTAATTATCTCGCCTGAAGATCTCGCGTTTATTCAATTTCACCTGCGGACGGGGGCGCTTGACCATCATTCCCAAGCGGATGATCGAAGGGCGCGGGTATGTGCGTGAGACAGTTTGGATGAAGCCACGCCCATTGAGCACTAAACTGGCTTTTCCAGTTAGCATCAGGACGATTGCGCGTTTGGTAGTGCACACGTTGATGGGTGCAAAATTGGCATTTAATACCAATACTGGCTCGTGTAGCTTCTTCATTTTCATGGCTCCCGAGTTGTTGACAGGTCATTTCTTATGGAGCACTAGGCAGAATTATACGGGCTAGGTCTTTTCTTGTCAAAGAAAAAGCTTGCGGATAAGATAGGCTTTGATGACTGAATTACCGGCAGTTTCTGGTAGCTATGCCCTCTTTTTGGGATTATCTTCTTCCCAGACATTGACCATCGGACGTCTGGGAGAGGGGTTCTTTTCCCCGGGCATCTACATGTACTCTGGCTCGGCGCGCGGACCCGGGGGCCTGCGAGCACGGCTTGGACGCCATTTACGTGCAGAAGGCAAACCCCATTGGCACATCGATACTCTCCGAGCTGTAGCAGAGGTAATTGGGTGCTGTTATATCACTGATAGCATGCGAACTTCTCTTGAGTCGCCCATAGAATGTCTGTGGAGCCAGGCGCTTACTGCCCTTCCTGGAATATCAGTACCCCTGCTTGGATTCGGCGCCAGCGACTGCCGTGCAGGCTGTCCAGCTCACTTAATCGCTTTTCCCAGAGGGGAAGATCCTGAATTGGGTAGATATTGCGGTTTGCTAGCTGAATTCTTCAAATTTCCAGGAAAACAATTATCTGCCAGAAAAGTGTGTAGCTTCCGAGTGTGATTTTGTGGAAGTATTGTGGGAAACTTGACAGCCGCCTTATGTTAGATTATTATCTTATATAAATCCATCTAATACGCAGACGTCTAATCTCTGTCTGGGAGCAATTGTGGAGAAATCAAACCCATTCCCTGAGGTAGTTTGGGATATCGGCACCGCATATGACTTTTTTGTCAGCATGTTGATCTTGCACCGTCCCGCGGATTTTGGTTTGCGGTCTGCCTGGGCAGCGGGGATGCGACAACGGTTGCCAACCCGGGATCGCGAAGTGCTTGAAGCATTTCAGGATGCTCTCGTGGTTGCACCGCCATTGGTGTGGTTATATTCTCTATCAGAGCCAAAAGATGGGATTTCATTAATTAAAGCGGCAAAAGAATTACCACCTTTGGAACGCCTGCATGCCCTGATCGGTATTGATGAAGCCGATCCAGTATTAAAAGAGCTTGTCGTGGACATAATGACCCGGGGGGAGTGGCATGAAAATGATCTAGATGCATTGGTTGCTTACTATCACGAGATCGGCAAGGAAAAGGCTCCAAAACATCTCGCCAATAAACTCGATGCCTGGACTCAAGGAGAAGAATTCGCTGAAAAGATCTTGCACGCACTTCAGGCATATTATGAGGTATTTTTTGCTGAAGAAGAGCGCAGAATTTCCCCAGCTATCCAAGATCGCCTGGCGCAAGCACAGGATTTTGCCAAACTACATGATTTTCCGGAATTATTCGAAGAGATTTCTCAAGGCATACTTTATAGTGATGAGAGGTTCAAAGGCGTTACCAAAGTAATTTTGGCTCCGTCGTTTTGGGCTTCCCCCTTCATATTTTATTCAACCACAAAACCAATTTTCTTGTTTGGCGCCCGTCCGGATGACGCTTCATTAGTGCCAGGAGAACTCGTGCCGGATGCACTGATGTCATCCCTAAACGCACTTTCCAATCCTACCCGGTTGCGGATTTTGCGTTACCTATCTTCTGAATCCCTGACACCTACTCAACTTGCCACTCGCCTGCGATTGCGCGCCCCAACAGTTTTGCATCATCTCAAGATTTTGCGTTCGGCTGGCCTGGTGTACATCATACCTGAATCCAAGAAAAAAGAAGTTTATTATCAAACCCGTACTGAAAGATTGGATCTAGCTTGCAAAATGCTAAAGCAATTCGTCAGTGAACAAGATGAGTAGCGTATGTTTTTGAGCCTTTCCTTTAAGCACTAAAGCCTCGGCAGCCACCGAAGCTTTAGCAGGAAAGAAAAAAGTCTAGGCATGACTTCGTTAGCTCTTTCCTATGGTTAAGTATACCTACATATTCTCACAAGCTCAAGCATTGACAGATTGGCTCTTTAGGAATCGCCGGGGTAGCTCCCAGATTTGGGGGTATGGGGCGTGCGGAGCACGCCCCATACCCCCAAATCTGGATATTACCACGGGAATTCCTGGAGACCCGAGAGATTGGCCCGTGAAGAATCATCTGGGCAAGGGGGAGTTTAACTTTATCCAAGTTGAGAGAGGTAAGTTTTTAAGAATGGCAAAAAAGTTCTCAAGAATCGGGCAAATGCTCTATCCTCACAGATCAGGTTTGTGCAGGAACAGTTCGTAGAGGGAAAGCAGTGAGAGTGAGATGAAATGTTGCGACATTTCAAAGATGCAGTAGGTTTTTGAAGAGAAAGGTTATATCATGCGCCATAAAATCGAGAATATTGTTGTAGAAGATCAGGCTGACAAAGAGTCATTCATAGAAATTATCAATGCCCTCCAGTTGAAATCACCAGTCATCATCAAGCCGAATTGGGGATTTGCAGTTTGCTACACCGAGGCTGTGATTCTAGATTGGGTGCTGACTGCCTTAAGCGGAGATGCCCTAGTCGTGGAAAGCTATGGTTGGGCGAGGAGCAAAGAAGCCCTAGAAACTGGAGGTTGGGGATCTTTTGAACCAGAAGACCTTCGTCAAAGCGATCACTGGTTTCTGGAATATTCAGGTATTGGAAAAATTCTAGAGAAGCACAATGTTGAGTTTTTGAACATCACTGAGGAAAACTGGGGCAATCGGACTGCCGATCCAGGCGTTATCAGAGATATTGTTGCTGAAAAACACGTACCTCTCGAACAAGAGGATTTCTACAACTTCATCCCGCAGAAACTCTACGAAATGAGGGGCGGTGACCTGCTGAGCTTGGCTAAGGTAAGAGTATTAGAAGATCCTATGAAGGTATCCCTGGCTGTGAAGAATCTCTTTGGGATGATCCCTGGTCCAGGTCGAGGGAAATACCATGGAAGAGAACATAGGCTACTCAACCAAAGCATCTTGGATATCTACAAGGTTTACGATTCACTCTTCAACATCTTTGGGGTTGTCGAAGCCGTGTTAACAGCCTCGTTGAGAGACCCCGTAACCTTTGAATGGGAGACTCGCGAGAATCCTGGTATTCTCTCAGCATCGAGTAATCCCATAGTGTTGGATGCTCTTGTAACTGCGCTAATAGGGATAGATCCACATAGCGTCGGATATCTCAAGTTAGCTGCGGAGACATTCGGCTCATGGCGCGAGGAGAGCGTCAAAGCTATTCAGAATAGCGGCATTATCTTTTTGCATGATTGCGGAATGGATGACTAAATTATGAAAAACATACTCGTAACCGGTGGAAGCCGAGGCATCGGGCTGGAGTTCGTCAGGCAGTATTTGTTGCTAGGTCATCGGGTTTTTGCGGCCAGCCGCAATCCTGAGAAATCCGGCGAATTACAGAAGTTGATAGCTGAATTCGATAGGCGTTTGTCCATCTCTCAACTCGATGTGAGCGCTGAAGATTCACGCCATCAGCTATTTAGAAAGCTCTCAAAGGATATCAGCAAGCTGGATATCCTCATCAATAATGCCGGGATCGCCTCTGGCAACGAAGAGCGCAGATATCAATTCGGAGATCTGCATCAGGACGATCTATGCCGCTGTTTATTGGTCAATTCTGTGGCCCCATTGATGATGACCGAAAAGTTCACCCCATTACTCGAAAAAGGCACTAATCCAACTGTAATAAACATTTCGTCAAATAGTGGCAGTATTTCCCAAAAGAGAGCAGGCGGCGACACCGGCTATGGCTATAGCGCCAGTAAAGCAGCTCTGAATATGATGACCAAAATGCTCTCTCATGAATTAAGAGACTCTGGGATTATTGTGGTCTCGCTCCATCCGGGTTGGGTCAGAACCACGATGTTATATTGCGAAAATGCCCCCCTAGAACCTGCGCGATCGATTGATGGGATGATGCGGGTGATTGAATCTTTAGAAATGGATGACTCTGGAAGGTTCTTAGATTGGGAAGGCAATCAACTATCGTGGTAGCTGGTAGAAATAAAAAGGAGTGAACAATGTTGACAAGAATATTGGGCAAAAGCGGGATCGAAGTTAGTGCTCTGGGGATGGGCTGTTGGGCCATCGGAGGTCCCTGGTGGTGGTCTGACGGCGGAGCGATGGGCTGGAGCAAGGTCGATGATGACGAATCGGTCCGCGCTATTCACGCCGGGTTGGAGATGGGGGTTAACTTCTTCGATACAGCCGCCAACTATGGAACTGGGCATAGCGAACGGATTCTGGGGCGTGCCATCGCCAACAGGCGCGACAAAGTTGTCATCGCCACAAAATTTGGGGGGATTATCAATGAAGATACAAAGATCGTTGATGGGGATGATGACGTTATTCTAGATAATATCAGTCAGGATTGTGAGAACAGTCTGCGCCGCCTCGACACGGACTATATCGACATCTACCAACTGCATGCGGGGGACTATGATCCGCAGGAAGCTGTCACCATACGCGATGCTCTGGAAGACCTGGTCGCAGAAGGAAAGATCAGGGCTTATGGCTGGAGCACCGATCATCCTGACCGGGCGCGCGTGTTTGCTGAAGGTAAGCATTGTGCCTCGATCCAGTTCAGCCTGCATATTTTCCATGACAATCTTGAGATCCGAGATATCTGCCATAGATTTGATATTGGCGGCATCAACAAGAAGCCTCTCCACAGCGGTATCCTAACCGGAAAATTCAACCCAGATACAACGTTCCCAGAGGATGATTTCCGGCATCGAGCGGTCAGCTTTAGGGAGGGGCCCGGCGCGGAACGCCTCCAGCAAGTTGAAGGCTTACGTGAGATATTGACACAGGATGGACGAACGCTCGCCCAAGGAGCTTTGGCATGGATCTGGGCGTTGGATGAGAGAATGGTGCCCATTCCCGGTTTCAAAACAGTAGAGCAAGTAAAAGAAAACGCTGGGGCGATGGCGTTTGGGCCGCTCAGCGACGAGCAGATGGCAGAAATTGACCGTTTACTGGGCAGGAAAGCAACAACAGCATCATGAAAATTTCAGCCCTTGCGGAGTGTGCCAGTAACTGGAGAGCGGAGTGTCCGGCGCATTTGATTGTCCTCTCACATTGACTGTTGGCGGGTTATCGAAAACAGGTACCGAATTGAACTGTACGGCAATCAGATTGGTATGGTTATAACCTGGGGTGGAATCTAATCGGAGTCTGCAATCTGAGATGGATAGTTGTAAAGGAGCTGAAATGTCGATATTTAACAACACAAAATTACTTCGTTGGGTTGCCATCACTTCGTTCTTGTTCGCCTTGACTGCCTACACTCACCCCTCCTCTCCGCCTGACCAATCCCAGTATCTCGCCGCCAGTTCGATAACTCCCGCACTGGCAGCCACATCTACACCTTCCGATTTATTCATCAGGGTTACGGATGGCCATATCGTCAGCAGTGGCAAGATGTCACGTGGTTTGGCATGGGGCGATTATAACAATGATGGCTTTCCCGATTTATTTGTTGCCAATTCACAAGGGCAAACAAATTTCTTGTATCGAAATCAAGGCGATGGGACTTTTATTCCTGTTGACGAAAGTGAAATTATGCAAATCAGATCGTATTCAGAGAGCGGGAACTGGATTGATTACGATAGCGATGGCGATCTTGATCTTTTCATCACCAATATCCGTAGCGAACCTAATTTCTTGTTCCGCAACAACGGCGATGAATCCTTTACTCGGGTTACAGATGGAGAAATCGTCTCTGAAATGCGATCATCAACTGGAAGTTGTTGGGCCGACTTTGACAACGATGGAGATCTTGACGTCTTTGTGGCGAATCGAGATGGGCAGAATAATTCTTTGTTCGCCAGCAATGGGGATGGAAGCTTTGCCAAGCTAGCAAGCGGCGAGATTGTCAGCGATGGCGGCGATTCCCGCGCTTGCGGCTGGGCTGATGTGGATGGCGATGCCGATCTCGATCTATACGTTGGCAATGCGCACGAGGCTAATTTCTTTTACACCAATAACGGTGATGGAACTTTCGTTAGAATGATACAGGGCAGTTTTACAAACGAGATATCTTATACCTATGGTCTCTCTTGGGCCGATGTTGATAACGATGGCGACATCGACCTATTCGTCGCCAATGTGCAAGATGCCAATGTGCTGTACCTGAATAATGGTTCTGGCGAATTTGAGAAAGTTGCCAAACGCCCATTCGTTACCGATGTGGGCGCATCTAAAGGCAATACCTGGGGGGATTTTGACAATGATGGCGATATGGATCTTTTTGTAGCCAATGGCACGCCGGATATTGGCGATGTGACCAATTTCTTGTATCTTAATGACGGGGCTGGGAACTTCACGCGCTCATCGGTCGGAGCTCTCACAGAAGATAATCACATCTCCGCCGGCACAGCTTGGGCAGATTACAACAACGATGGTCGGCTGGATATCTTTGTTGCCAACTGGGGGAATAACAATCAGGATAATGTCCTCTACACGAATGAGAATGCAGATGCTGGGAACTGGGTAAAGATCTCGCTCGAGGGCCAAGAGCCGAACAGATCGGCAATCGGCGCTACGCTTCGATTGGAGGCTATCCTTGATGGAAAGATTGTCCAGCAAACGCGTCAGGTGCTGGGGAATACCGGCTATGGCAGTCAAAATGACCATCTGATCCACTTTGGCATCGGAGATGCTATGCAGGTTGAATCGCTGGAGATACTCTGGCCTTCTGGAGCCAGGGATGTCTATACAGAGTTGTCTGCCAACATGCGCTGGGATTTCAGAGAGGGCAGGTAGGAAGAAAATGTTTAGATCTCACTGTAGTGCTTAGATGCAAGAAATTGCGCCCCTGCCTGGGCGATAGCATTCAGGTCAATGAACCAGAAAGATCACCCCATTTTTAACCAATATCCGCCCGACAGAGCTGTGATTTCAGTTGGTGAAGTTCCTACGCCATACCAGATCTATGATGGATTCGGGGTCTTTATCGGCGGATTCGCTGACTTAAATGCTGTGCAGCGGTTATTAAAGGGCGAGGGCGTTGTCCCAGCACGCACCCAGGACGGCAAAGCCCTGATGGGTTTCTGGGTTTGCGAGTTCACAGAAGCCAGCTTAGGAGCTCACTATGAAATGCAATGCTCATTTTTTACGGGAAGGGGCGAAACGCGATCCCTGCCGTCTCATCCATTTGGCCTGCTTGCAGCGATGCTCTCCCAGCCGGAAATAGAAATGCTCTGTCACGGTCTGTGGAATGACACAGCTAAAGTGGTCGCCTATAACCGCGAGTTGCTGGGCTTGTTTTCAATGTCAACTGTAACATGGCACTATCTGCTAGGGTGGATGTCTGGACAAATTGTGGAAATGACAGCCGCCAGCATGGTAATTGGCGCGGGTTTGGGAGCCAAGAAGTTGAAACCTATCTTTCTCAGGGTAATCGTTGTTTTCATTTTGCTGCTGATTTTGACGATTGCGATACAAACTTATTCCGCGCAAGCTCATCCCCTGGAGCTTGCCGCCAATTCACAAGCGCATGCACTTCAAAGTGACAACAGCGGCAAAATCGAGCAGATAGTCAACGAAGGCTATGGAAACTATCTGCTCGTCCCCGCCGGGCAGTTTTCCATGGGCGACAATTTCGATGAAGGAAGTATCGATAATGGGATACCGCGAGAAGAGCCTGTCCACACCGTCTATCTGGATGCGTACTATATCGGCGAATTCGAGATCACCAACGCTGAGTACAAGAAGTTCATCGATGATGGCGGCTATCAGAATCGAACGTATTGGGAAAGCGGTGGGTTTCGGACTTCGACCGAGCCGATGCACTGGGATAATGAAAATTACAATGGCGGCGGTCTTCCTGGCAATGAGAACTTCCCTGTCGTCGGCGTGAGCTGGTACGAGGCCGCGGCCTATTGTTCCTGGTTGTCGGCCAAGACGGGTGCCGTCTACCGTCTCCCAACAGAAGCGGAGTGGGAGAAAGCAGCCCGCGGCGGCGACTACCTGGATGGCGACGACAGCCGCCAAATCCCTAACCCCATCCCAGGGCGACGCTATCCTTGGGGTAATGATATTGACGGCAGCTATGCAAATTATCTGGACAGCGGCGATCCCTACGACAATGGGCTGACTCCGGTGGGTTATTATGACGGCAGCCTGCGTGGTGATTTTCAAACCCATAACAACGCTTCCCCTTACGGCGCTTATGATATGGCTGGCAATGTGTATGAATGGGTCAGCGATCTTTTTCAGAATTACAGTGAAGGGACGGTCGCGAATCCACAGGGCCCAGAACGAGGTTCTGGGCATGTGATTCGCGGCAGCGCTTTCTTGTATGAAATAATCAAACAGCGCAGCGCTTACCGGGGTGCCTACTACCCATCTTTTCGGGGGGTATATATCGGCATCCGCTGTGTCCGGGAAATAACCGAGGTGGCCCCATGAATCCTAGATTAAGAGACGCCTGGACACCCGTTCAGCGGGCGGAGACGCTGCTTTTCCAAGCCGCAGCGCTGCTCAATATGGCCCAATATCGAAAACTCATCGCAGAGATAGGCCTGGAAGGGGAATCTCTCTATCTGTTGCTACGCATCGTGCGCTGTTTTGATCCCGATCAGCTCTCGCCCCAGGATTACTTGACCCGCTACCCTTTTTCCAGTGTCAATGCAATCCGGCGCGGGCTGGATCGGTTGGTTGAATCCGGCTATATGAGCAGGAACCGCGCTGACAGCTTTGCAGCGACCGAACTCGCCAGACAGCGTATCTACCACTTTGAGCAGGGAGTGGCCGAATTAATGCAATCTGTCGATCTCGGTGATTTCCCACCTGAGGATGTGCAAAAGCTGCTCGAATACGACCTTCGTATTCTAGAGTCTCTCAAGGCTGCCTCGCGCCCGCATGGGTATCCGATCCTCAGACATCGCCTGCGCGGTTTGCAGCCCTCCTATGACCCGCCCCAACGCTGGCATCATTGGATGCACGTCTGGACGATGCTGGCTGCCAGCGAAGATGAAGAGGAATACATCCGTCAGTTGCGCGGCATTGACGCCCTGGAATGGTTTGTGCGCAGACAAATATGGTTCGCTCACCGGCGTCCCTGGCGGGCACGAGCGATAACTCTGAAAACCCTCATCCACCGGGCGACTAGATATAGCCCCATCGATGATGCCGAGCAAGCTCTCTCACGTGCTGTTTGGAAACTGAAAGCGCGTAACTGGTTGGAGGAGAGTGAGGGCGAATTCCGCCTGACCGAGGGCGGATTGACAGCTTGCGACGATGACGAACGCGAGATAGATGCTGGTTTCCTCTCCTGCTGGCCGGGATTCAGCGAAGTTGAAATCGAAGAGCTGATAGACATCACTACACGGCTGAATGATCGTTTTATGGAATTGATCCCTCAGAATTGATCAAAGAGGTGGGATGCGACTGCTTAGCCATGCTACGGGTTCTCTCGTTTGGCTGAGATGTTCGACAAGGTCAACTTCGCGAGAACTTCCGAAAATAGGGGGTACGGGGGTGTGGAGCACCCCAGTACCCCCTATTTTCGGTCTTCTCGTCTGAAAGTTGACCTTGTCAAGGTTGTTACCTTCAAACATGAATAGCGGTAATAGAGAAAGCTGCGCTAGGGTGTTGGTGTCGGTGTCAGCACATAGATTTGCGGGATCCAGCCGATGCGCCCGGAGGCATCCTGGACTTCGACCCAGACCAACCCATCAGCAATCTCCAGCCCATACAGTACCGTCAGTGGTTCACCATCGCGCAATGTGGCGATGACAGGTCCCCCAGGGCTTTGTCTCAGCCTCAGGCCTGGGAATAGGATCCCAGCAGCAAATCCTGGATAGGTTGTGGGTGTTGGCGTAGCTGTTGGCAGTAGTGTAGCTGTTTGGGTGGGCAGGGGTGTTTGGGTGGGCAGGGGTGTTTGAGTGGGCAACGGTGTCGCGGTAGTTGTGGAAGTCGATGTGGGTTCAGGGGTTCCGGTGGCTGTGACAGTTGGACTGGGGCCCAATGTAGGTGTATAGGTTGGTAGAGGCGTATTGGTTGATGTGGGGGGGATCTTAGGATCTAGCCGTTGGGCCTGGAATTGATTGAGCAGCAGTTGGAATTCCTGCCCTTCAGATAAGATTTCTGCTTCGCTGAGACGCACTCCAACTGCATCACGCAATTGCAGCATCTCTGCATATCCCAAGAGTCTTGGTGTTCGAATGGTAATCTCCATGACCAGACGGTTCTCTTCGTCAGTGATTTCCCACTCGGTGACCTCAGACTGGTGGAATTCCCAGGCTTCTTGTGAAGTGATGGTGCGTATCTGTGCATCGCGCTCAACGAGATCGCGCGATACATTGGCCTCACGCACAAATTGCACGCTGATATACGTCAAGGGGCCGAGTAAGAGGATCGTCACTAGCGATAGCACCATTAGACTGCGCGGCAGGCCAAATACTCGCCCCACCTTTTCCACGGATCTGGGGGTAAAGCCTAAAACGAAAAAAACGAGCATCGCCGAAGCTGCGATAGCGACGCTGTTGGTGATGAATAGTAAAAACGCCCCTCCAGCCACATCCCAGCGTTGGTAGGCCAGCCCGATGCCTACGGATGCCAGTGGCGGCAATAAGGCCGTGGCTATGGCAACACCAGGCAGCGCAGCGGATATATTAGGCATTGCCAGTGCAAAGGCTGCTGCCAAACCCCCTGCCAAGGCTACGCCTAAGTCCATAGGAGTGGGCCTAGTGCGTGTCATAACTTCGCTGGGTAAGTTTTCAGCCAGCAACGGGACAAAGGGAATCAGGCGGTTGTTGAGGGTCAGCAAGAAAGCGATCAACACTGCCAGAGCGGATCCCCTGAATAGCGCCGCTGCAGCCTCCCTAAGCAGGCGGTCATCTCCCCGTATTGAGCCTAGTCCCAGGCCGATGATGGGTGACATCAGTGGGGCGACCAGCATGGCGCCGATGATCGTTGCCGGGGAGTTCATCAACAGACCTAAAGTGGCGATCACACTCGATAGCAGCACTAATAAGAAGTAGCTGAAATCAGGCTCGGAAGAATCTCGCAACCGGACTTGTACTTCTCCTCGCCGTTCCTGGCTGACTGGTGGCACAAGGCGACGCCAGAGATGTCGGATAGCAGTGCGCCAGGATGATGGCCTGGTAATGTGCTTTTCTTCCATAGTGGATTTATTGTACCTTACTTCTATCGCATATCGTCAATGGCAACCTCTGCTTCTTGAACCACCTTGAACTCGTTCCACCCACTCCGCGGTAGAACGTGCCAATGCGAAGGGTGTCAACGCAGAACATTGACAACAGGGAAATCGCCCCCCAGCCCCCAACGCCAACGGCGCGCCTACGGCGTGGGGGAGCAGATTCCCCCCAATGTTGGGGGGTTAGGGGGGCAGAAAACGCGGAGCATTGATACCAGGGGAACGTGGAGCATTAACACGAGAGCTGATCGCGTACCTTGTTCCATCCGCTCTGCGGTGGAACTCGTTAACGCAGATCATTGACTCTAGAGAAATCATATAGTTGTGATGCAACCCAAGATAGCGATCAGCGTATATCATCATCAGTGGTAGAATGTGCTCCATCTAATTTGGGAAAACCTGGTTTTATGGCTGCCATACCCACAACTTTTCTCACCAATAAACAAAAACATCTCCGCCCTTTCGATACGCGCCGAGACCTGTTGCCCGCAGCGGATTTGATCGAGCTGTGTTTTGCGGAGACGTTATCTGTCGATGGACGGCGCTACTTGCAGAAAATGCGCGCTACCGCCAAAGCGCAAAGCGCCTCCAGCTGGGGGGCACTTACCGCTACACGTGCTTCATTGCCTCTGGTGGGATATGTGTGGGAAGAGGATGGTCAAGTTGTAGGCAATTTGAGTCTGATCCCCTTCTTCAATCGCGGACGGCGCATCAACCTGATTGCCAATGTCTCTGTGCACCCAGATTATCGTCGGCGCGGTATCGCCAGAGCACTGACTCGGGAAGCCTTAGAGAAGTCCAGACGTCGCCGGATCTATGAAGTCTGGTTGCAGGTCCGCGAAGACAATCCGGAAGCAGGATCGCTTTACTCTTCAATGGGATTCGAAGTTCAGGGTCGCAGAAGCACCTGGAACGTGCGCTCAAAATGCCTGCAGGGCGAGAATCCATCAGGGGCGCGGGTGACCATCCGGGGTGCCCGTCATTGGGATCAGCAGTCAGAGTGGTTGTTGGGGAATTATCCACCTGCGCTGCGCTGGCATTTCCCTCTTAATGTACAGGCTATCCGTCCGGGTCTTTTGGGATTGATCTATCGCTTCTTCAGTGAAGTGCGGGTGCGTCATTGGGCAGCGGTGGTGAATGACCGTTTGCTAGGTGTATTGACCTGGCAGGCATCCCATGCCCATGCGGATTACCTGTGGTTGGCGGCATCCCCTGAAACTGAAGAGATGGCTATTAGGACGATCATGCCCTTCTTGAAGGGGGAGAGCCTATTACGAAGACCATTATCGCTAGATTACCCCGCCGGACGCGCCGAGATGGTGCTGCATGAAATGGGTTTTGAATATCAACACACGCTAATCTGGATGAAAGTGAAACCATGAGCAGTTCTGTACGGATTGAAAACCTCACTAAGACCTATATTGCTAAACAGCGCAAAGGCCTGTTCAAATCTGAGAAGCGTGAAGTGGAAGCACTCAAATCCATCTCGTTGACCGTTGAACCAGGCGAGATCTTCGGCTTGTTAGGTCCTAATGGGGCTGGTAAAACGACACTGATCAAGATCTTGACCACGCTGTTGATCCCTACTGCTGGTGATGCATGGGTCGGGGAGCATCATATTTTGAAAGATGAAAACCAGGTGCGCGCTAATGTCGGTTGTATGCTGATGGGGGAGCGCGGCCTGTATTGGAAACTGACCGGTCGCGAGAACCTGGAATATTTTGGAGCTTTATATCACTTGTCCCCCCCAGAGCGGAAGAAACGCGCTGATGAGATCATCGATTTGCTCGATCTAGACGAACTCGCCAACCGTACTGTGGAAACCTATTCATCCGGCCAGAAGATGAAGCTGGCCTTTGGGAAAGCCCTGGTCAATGATGCGGCCGTGTTGGTTCTGGATGAGCCAACCAACACACTGGACGTGCCTTCGGCAAGCGAACTGCGCGTCATCGTGCGAAACCTGAACGCCCGCGGAAAAACGATCATCTACACCACCCATATCATGGCCGAGGCGGAAACCCTATGTGATCGCGTCGCCATTATCGATTACGGGGAATTGTTGGCTGTGGGAACTGTCGAAGAATTGAAGGCCTCCCTGGATCGCAAAGGTGTGGTGCGCGTTGAAGGAGTCATTCCCAAGATCGCTGTATCGGCGGTGAAGGATCTTCCTGATGTGGAACAGGCTACTCTGGCAGCCAAGAATGGCGGTTCTCAGCTCAATGTGGTCTGCAAAGATGGCACCGATACCTTGCCTTTGCTGATCGAAACCTTGACAAAGGCTGGTGCCAGGATCCAGAGACTTGTCCCTGAAGAGATCACTTTGGAAGATGTCTTTATTGCTAAAACTGGTCGCACCCTAGCGGAGGATACAAGGAACGTTTAGACGTTTGAACGTTCGAACGTCTAAACGTTGTAGAAATCATTTCTATGGCAGCTACAGCTTACTCGATACGCTCAAATTTATCAGCTACCCTGGCCAGTACGCGGGCGCGCCTGTTGATCATCAGCCGCTACCCCGGGCAGTTGTTCACCGATATCTTGATCCCTATTGTGATGGCGTCTATGCCGATCTTACTGGGGCGCTCTGTTGGCGGTGATGATCCTGGAGCCGTCTTTGCCGCCAATACGGGCACGGCTAATTACGTGGCCTATATGATGATTGGTTCCTCGGTATTCTCTATTGTCTCCCTGGCTTTCTGGCATATCGCCTACTGGTTGCGTTGGGAGATGGAGACAGGAACCTTAGAAATGCTCTATCTTACCCCCACGGAGCGAATTTGGGTCGCGGCTGGCACCGCGCTCTACAGTATTTTACGAGGTTTATTCTCAGGTTTGCTGGCCTATATTTTGGGTTCGTATATTCTGGGTATAAATCCTTTTCAAGGAGAGTTGCTCATAGCTTTAGTTTTTATCCTGGTAGGAGTAATTCCCCTATACAGTATGACGCTGCTTTTTGGGGCCGTGGTATTAAAACTCAAAGAAGCCAATGCCATTGTCAATTTGATGCAATGGGGAGTGACATTCTTGATGGGAACGTACTATCCGATCGCTGTGCTCCCTCCTGTGGCGCGCGCCTTGGCACTGGCCTTCCCTCCAACCTGGATGACCAATGGTGTGCGCTCCGCAATTTTGGGGATTGGATATTTCTTTGGAGAGTGGTACCAGGATTTAGCCATCCTGTGGCTCTTCGTTATCATTGCGCCCTTGATTGCATACCAGGTTTTCAGCCGCACTGAGAAAAACGTTCGCAGCAACGAAGGCGTTGGAACATTTTAACTTTTTTATAGCAATAAAGCCTTATCGTGATATTCCGGGGAAAAGGGTGTGCGCTGGGGGTGCACCCCCAACGCACACCCTTTTCCCCGGTTATCCGTTCCAAGGTTGAGAAATGACGAAAACGAAAATTATGGATGGCATATGAAAAAGGAATGGAGAACCTTCTGGGCTATGGTGCGTAAAGAACTCATCGTCATGACGCGCTACCCGGTCAACTTCGTGGCCTCGTTTGTGCAGGTATTTTTCATCGTGGCTATCTTCTCCCTGGCGGGCCTGACCTTTAGCTCTACGGGTCAGGGCAGCTTGGAAGTATCGGGGTTGGTTTCTTATGGTTTCGTATTGTTCATCTTTCTGAATGATACGCTATGGGTCATCGGCTACAATGTTCGCCGAGAGCAGATCGAAGGCACTTTGGAACAACTCTACCTAAGTCCGGCCAGCAAATTCGCCAGCCTGGTTTCACGCGTTGCTAATTTGCTGATCTGGACGAGTCTTTTAGTCATCGTAGCTGTCTCAGTAATGAGCTTTCTGTTGGGAGGTATACCCTTCGCTAATCCTGCTCTAGGATTGTATGTGTTGGTCTTCTCCCTGATGGGGACTTTCGGTATCGGTTTTGCCTTCGCTGCACTGACGCTATGGATCAAAGAGGCTGCCCAAACGATGTTGAATTTGTTATCCTTTGGATTGATGATCCTTTGTGCGATGTTCTTCCCTTTTGCGGCTTTACCTCCTTTCCTGGTCAAGATTTCTCGTTTGATCCCTGTCTCCTATGCTGTGGACGCCTTTCGCTCGACTTTGATGGGCTACCCTCACGGTTTCCCTGAGTTGGCGCCCATCGAAACAGAAATTGTGATTGTGACGGTTTTTGGCGCGCTGATGCCTATCCTGGGGTACACCCTGTATCGCAAGGCTGAAGATGCTGCCCGTCGTAAGGGTAGCCTGGCGGAGTATTAGGATGAGCACACTTAATATCGAGCGGGCGCGCCAGACCCATGCCTGGGATTTGTCCCCAGAGGATGCGATTCAGCTTCAAGAGCAGCTTCGTGCCCGGGTGATCATCGCACCCCTGGCAGACGAGTCAATCCATTCTGTCGCAGGCATCGATGTCGGATTTCCACGTCAGAAGGGTATCGCTCGAGCTGCAATTGTCCTGATGCAATACCCTTCGATGACCATCGTTGATCAAGGTCTTGCTGAGATGCCGGTTTCCATGCCCTATGTCCCAGGGCTGCTCTCATTTCGTGAGATTCCCGTCATCCTGGCAGCCTTAGAAGAACTGAGTCTGTCTCCCGATTTGCTGATCACCGACAGCCAGGGGATCGCCCACCCGCGCCGCTTTGGCCTGGCCTGTCACCTGGGAGTTCTGCTGGAAATCCCCGCCATAGGTTGTGCCAAGTCGATTTTGGTGGGCACGCACGATCATCTCCCAGAAAGCCGCGGCAGCACAAAGGATTTGATAGATCGTGGTGAGATTGTTGGCTCGGTAGCGCGTACGCGCGCTGGCGTCAAGCCAGTGTATATCTCCATCGGCCATCGCGTCGATTTGCCCTCTGCGGTGCGCATCATCCTGAATTGTGGAGCTGGCTATCGCCTCCCAGAACCCACCCGTTGGGCGCACAAGTTGGCTTCACAAAAATCATAATCACAAATGAAACCAATAGACGAATTTCACGTATCTCTTATTGAATAGCCTAAAAATTCTTATTCGTGGCATTTGTGATATTCGAACCAATTCGTGATTTTATTTTAGAGAGGTAAAACTATGAACCGTTTCTTTATTCGCTGGGTGATCAATGCCATCGCCCTATATATTGCCATCAACATCGTGCCTGGCATCGAGGCCCAAAATACCCATTGGATGTCCATCTTTGGGTTGGCCTTGATCTTCGGGCTGCTGAACGCCCTGCTACGCCCGCTGCTGAAAATCCTCACCTGTCCCTTGATCTTCCTCACCCTGGGCTTGTTCACCTTGCTTATCAATACCCTGCTTTTCTATCTGGTTGGTGTGATCGGCACAAACTTCGGCATTGGCTTTCAGGTGGCGGATTTCTGGAGCGCCTTTTGGGGCGGTGTGATCACCAGCCTGGTGAGTATAATCCTCAGCCTGGTTTTCAGAGAAGATCTCAAGAAGCACAATAACCATTAAAACTCGCTCTCCGAATGTCAGGGCATTCTTAAAGTCGCGTTTTACGTGTCATTGCGA